>DMQJ01000532.1:10240-10511 GCA_003455715.1 Acidimicrobiaceae bacterium
ACGGCGGGTCAGAATGGCGGGCGCATCAGGAGGAGAGCCGATGGACGAGCAACTGGTCGACAACGGAGACATCACGCTGCGGGTGGAGGTGACGGGCGACGGCGCGACGCTGCTGTTCGTGCACGGCTGGCCGGAGAACCCGCACTCGTGGCGCCATCAGGTGGCCCACTTCGCCGACCGTGGCTACCGGTGCGCCGCACTCGACGTGCGCGGGTACGGCGGCAGCTCGAACCCGCCCGGGATCGACCGCTACACGCTAGATCGGAAGAGC
>DMQJ01000333.1:0-1665 GCA_003455715.1 Acidimicrobiaceae bacterium
GGCGCGCCGGCCGCACCCTGTCGCCGGTGGCCACCCGCTTCGTGCAGATCGCGGTGGAGGTGTCGGCGGCGTTCGCTGGCCGTTCGTTGCCGACGCGCCGCCCAGCGGCCTGAGGAACGCCGACTGCCTGGCCGCGGCTACGGTTGCATCGCGAGTTCCAGCGTCGGAACTGCGAACAAACCGAAGAAGGGTGAATTGTCGTGAGTGGCTATGCAGTGGTGGATCCCGCCACCGGAGAAACCGTCAAGACGTACGAAACCATCACGGACGCCGCGCTCGACGCAGCGATCGTGCAGGCTCAGGACGCGTACCGCGGCTGGTCGCGCAACAGCACCGTCGCCGAGCGCGCTGCGCTGATTTCCCGCGTCGCGCAGCTGCACGAAGAGCGTCAGGAGCAGCTGGCTGCCATCATCGCTCGCGAGATGGGCAAGCCCATCGGCGACGCGATCGGCGAGGTGCAGTTCAGCGCGGCGATCTACCAGTTCTACGCCGACAACGCCGAGGAGTTCCTGGCCGACGAGCCGATCACGCTGATGGGCGGCGAGGGTTCGGCAGTGGTGCGCAAGAGCGCACTCGGTGTGCTGCTCGGCATCATGCCCTGGAACTTCCCGTACTACCAGGTGGCCCGGTTCGCCGGCCCGAACCTCATCATCGGTAACACGGTGCTGTTGAAGCACGCCCCGCAGTGCCCCGAGTCGGCGGAGGCCATCGAGCAGATCTACCGCGACGCCGGCTTCCCCGCTGGTGCGTACACCAACATCTACGCCACCAACGAGCAGGTGGCCACCATCATCGCCAACCCCATCGTGCAGGGCGTGTCGCTCACCGGTTCCGAGCGCGCCGGTGCCGCTGTGGCCGAGATCGCTGGCCGTCACCTGAAGAAGGTGGTGCTCGAGCTCGGCGGGTCCGACCCGTTCATCCTGCTCTCCACCGACGACCTCGACGCCACTGTCGAGAAGGCCACGTTCGCCCGTGTCGACAACTGCGGCCAGGCGTGCAACGCGGCCAAGCGCTTCATCGTGATGGACCACCTCTACGACGAGTTCGTGTCCAAGTTCACCGAGCGTCTGCTGGCCACGCCGCAGGGCAAGCCCACCGACGACGGCATCACCATCGGGCCGCTGTCGTCGCAGCTGGCTGCCGACCGGTTGAGCGCCCAGGTGGATGCTGCGGTTGCGGCGGGCGCCACCATCACCACTGCGGGCGAGCGTTCGGGTGCGTTCTTCCCGCCCGCGGTGCTCACCAACGTCACCCGCGACAACCCGGCCTTCCACGAGGAGCTGTTCGGCCCGGTGGCGATGATCTTCAAGGTGAGTAGCGAGCAGGAAGCCATCGACCTGGCCAACGACACTCCGTTCGGTCTCGGCTCGTACCTGTTCACCACCGACCCCGCGCAGGCAGCCCGCGTGGCCGACGCCATCCAGGCAGGCATGGTGTACGTCAACATCGTCGGCGCCGACAGCCCCGAGCTGCCGTTCGGTGGTGTGAAGCGTTCCGGCTCGGGTCGCGAGCTCGGCCGCTGGGGCGCCGACGAGTTCGTCAACAAGAAGCTCATCCGCATCGGCGCATAGCGGTTGCCAATCGGCGAATCCGTGGGTACTGTTCACGCTCTACTCCGACGCGGGGTGGAGCAGCTCGGTAGCTCGTCGGGCTCATAACCCGAAG
>DMQJ01000333.1:1887-5725 GCA_003455715.1 Acidimicrobiaceae bacterium
AGGTTCAAATCCTGCCCCCGCCACCAAGTAAAGAACCAGCTCAGAGGCCCTTTCCGAGAAACCGGGAAGGGCCTCTGACGTTCCGGAGGGGCCGGGATGGGAACAAAACGCGAACACGCCGCCGGGAACGTGATCCGCGGCCCCTGGAGCGCACCAGCGCCTACGGGTGCCGACGAGAGCGAACAGCAGCGGTTGGCCCAGGAGATCGCAGATCAGATCGTCGCCGGACAGGGCAGCGTGGTCCGCTGGACGGCCGAGCTCCCTGATGTGGACGACTGGCGTCGCGCTGCTCGGCGCGCCGGCCGACTCCTCGGCGTTCGGATCCGAACCGGCGTGTCGGATGACGGCACCAAGGTCTGGGTCGTCGACGAGTCATAGCTTCCACGAAGGATCGATGCGCGCTGCGTTCCCCCAGGGAGGATCAACCAGCCGGGGCCGGGCGTCATCAGGGTCGTAGACGAGCAGTCGCTGACTGTGGTGAGAACTTGGGTCAGACTCATTCCGTGAGAGGGACGGGACGCGCCATTCGCAGCAGTAGTGGCGATGGCTGAGCGGTCAGACGCCCGGGGCGGTGGGTCACGACGGCGATGGAAGAAGCCAGTCGATCTGACCGCCTTGACAGACGATGACCACTGCGCCCTGGCGGCGGAGCTCTATGAGCGATGGATCTCGGGAGAGAAGAAGTCGCCGCTCGAGGTGGAGTTCTTCGGGAACGCAACGAGTCACGGCAAGTTCTTCACCGCCTACGTGCGGAAGTGGCTTGGTGTCGAGACCGAGCACAAGTCGATCCAGAGCGAGTACATCGATCGCCTGGAGTCGCTCCTTCGTGCCAACGGTATCTCACCAGGTGCGGCCGGTGACCTCGCCGAGGAGTACCGACTGCTCGCGAAGGCTCGGGAGTCCGCCCTCGCAGCGCTCCGGATCTATAACGATCCCCTGTCTGGGTTCCGAACCGAGTCGTTCATCGTGTTGATGATCATCGGTTGGAACTCGCTCTTGCAGGCCGTCCTCGAGCGGGACGGCGTTGACTACTACGACCGCGATCCAGCCGGCCGGGTCATCGAGATCAACGGGCGGGGCAAGGTCAAAGACACCTCTGCTCTGATCGACCTCGCGCTCGCCGGCGACCGGTTCCGTTCAGTGCGCGCGAACCTCGACTTCTTCCTGGGATTGCGCAACGTCATCGCCCATCGCTACCTACCGGCACTGGACACGAGCATCGTCGGCGAGGCGCAGGCGATGCTTCTCAACTTCGAGAGTCTCCTCGTCGCCGAGTTCGGCGAGCAAGCGAAGCTTGGGGATCAGCTCGCCGTGCCGCTGCAGCTCTCAGGCTTCAGGAACTCCGGAAGTAGCGAAGCTCTCAAGCGGGCGCAGTCGCTTCTCCCAGTGGACGTCATGAACTTCCTGACCGCTCATCGAGAGGAGGTAGCCGACGACGTCCTCCGCAGCCCTGAGTACAGCCTGCAGATCTTCTTCGTACCAGTGACGGCCAACCGTGAGCGGTCCGCCGACGTCGTGGCGCGATTCTTCCGGCCGGGCGAGGTACCGGACCATCTCACGGAAGGGCTGCGGGAGCTGAACGTGGTGACAAAGCCGAAGCGTGTCCCCGTCGCATCCGGTGATCTGCTTCGACCGGCTGAGGTCGTCAACCTCGTCGCTGAGCGTCTTCCTTACCGGTTCACGATGGACACCCACACGCGCTGCTGGAGGCACTACAACGTTCGACCCGCCAGCGGCGCCGCCGAGCCCGAGGCAACGGACCCTCGATTCTGCAGATGGGATCGGCTCTTGAACGGATATGGCTACACGCGGCAGTGGGTCGATCGCCTCGTCGATGAGCTCAGTGACCCCGCGATCTACGAGGCAATCGTTGGCGTCCCAGCCGACCATCGGTGAGCCGCCGCAGAGGCCGAGCCCTCGGCGTGACGATGACTCGTCCGCGACTGCGGATGAACGCAACTACTCGTCGGTGTCGGGCGACTTCGGCTCGTCCGCCTCGGGCTTGTCATCCCCCTCGATTGACCCGATGCCGAAGACCAGGTCGGCGATCTGCTCGGCGGCTTCGTGTTCGATGGCGGGGATGGCGTGGGTGTAGATGTCCATCGTGAAAGCGGTCGTGGCGTGCCCGAGCCGATCGGACATGACCTTGATGGGCACGCCGGCCTTGAGGCCGAGCGTGGCGTGGGTGTGGCGGAGGTCGTGCAACCGGATCTTCGGGAGACCGAGCCGCTTCACGGTCCGGTCGAAGGTCTGTGAGAAGTAGTCGGGGTGAACGGGGTCGCCGTTCTCGCGTGCGAACACGAGGTCCTGGTTCCGGTACCCGGCGCCGAGCACATCCATCTCGCGCTGTTGGGCGACGTGATGGGCGCGCAGCGCTCGGATGGTTTCGGTGTCGAGCGCGATCTTGCGTTCGCCCCGGAGTGTCTTGGGCCTGCCGTAGGTGAGCTCGTAGTTGACCGAAAGGATCGTCTGGCGCACGTGCAGGTGTCGCGCGGTGAAGTCCACGTCGACCCATCGCAGCCCGAGGACTTCACCGCGTCGCATCCCCGTGGTCGCCGCAAGGAGGTAGGCAGCTGCGAGGCGATGGTGTGCGATACCGGCGAAGAAATCGCGGAGTTGCTCCGGTGTCCATGTGCTCATGTCGCTGCGGCTCGAGCGGGTGAGCTTCGGTGGGTCGGCTGCTTCTGCGGCGTTGCGCGGGACAAGGTTCTTTCGCACCGCGTCGTGTAGCGCCTTGTGGAGCATCACGTGGATGTTGCGAACCGTCTTGGGTGCGAGACCGGCGGCGCTCAGGTCTGCGTAGAAGCGGTCCAGGCGATCGGGTGACAGCTGCTGCATCTGGACGCCGCCAAGCTGCGGGAGAACGTGCCGGTTGATCGCGACCTCGTAGCTCGACCACGTGCTCGGGCGGAGTGAGAGCTTCCGTGCCGGCAACCAGCGTTGAGTGAGGAACTCTCCGAGTGTCACCTTGGTCGGCTCGGAGAACACGCCGCCGCGGATCGCGGCCATCGTGTCGGTGAGGAACTGCTGGGCTTCCTTCTTGGTGCGGAAGCCGCCCTTGGAGTGCTGCTTGCGTCCATCGGCGGTCTCGGTCCGCCAGCGCACCGTCCAGCTGTCGCCTCGACGGTGGATCGATCCTCGTTGGCTCATGGGTGGCCCCCGTTGCGTTCTGGCCGCAGTGCGGCCTGTGTGCGTTGGTGGGCCAGCTCGGGCCGAGGCACCAGTCGGAGTGCCGGCGTTGCCGGCGGCTCGGTGGTGGGGTCGTCATCGTACTGGTCGGTGACCGTCGGGTTGTCGAGGTGATCGTCAGCGTCGAGCAGTCGGCGGAGTGCGGCGGTGGGGACGCGGATGAGCCGGCCGACGCGGATGACGGGGACGGGGAAGGTGCCGTCCTTGATGGCGCGGTATCCGGTGGTGCGGTCGATGCCGAGCTCGGCGAAGGCTTCGTCGGCGGTGATGCAGGCGCGTGTGGCGGGGTCGGGGATCACGGCGTGCTCCGGTTGTCGTCGTGCGGCTCCATGTGAGTGATCGCACCCTCGAGCTCCGCTCGGCGTGACACCTGGTTGACGGCCTGTGCTGTTGCCGCCCTTTGGGAGGGTGCCGTTGCCCGCCGGATGGCGGGGTGCCGTGGGGGTCGCTGGCGTTCGCCGTGTCAAGCCCCTCGTTCCTCGGGGCCAAGCCCTGCGGGTTGACACGGCCGCTCGTGGCGGCGCCCCCCCCCCGGGGGGGCCCCGCCCCCCGCCGCCCCCGGCGGGGGGGGAAAACAAGGGCGGAAAAAACAAAACCAACCCCCCCCCCCCCCCCCCCCCCCCCCCCGGCCGGCCCTCCCCCCCCCCCC
>DMQJ01000333.1:5872-6187 GCA_003455715.1 Acidimicrobiaceae bacterium
GAGGAGCACCCGTCATGCATGCCAACGACCTGTTCGAGTCGATCACCCGTCAACTGGTCAGCGACATCGAGTCCGGAGCGGCGGGGGATTGGCGGATGCCGTGGCATGCGCTTGCCGATGGTGGTCTGCCGACGAGCATCGATCTGCGCCCGTACCGCGGCGCAAACGCGGTGTGGCTGGCGATGGTCGGCGCGGCGCGCGGCTGGTCGACCGGCGTGTTCGGCACCTACCGGGCGTGGCAGCGTCACGGCTGTCAGGTTCGCCGCGGCGAGCGTTCCACCTATGTGATCTTGTGGAAACCGACCACCCCCAAGC
>DMQJ01000234.1:0-263 GCA_003455715.1 Acidimicrobiaceae bacterium
GCCACTGGGCGACCTGGCCGAGGTGCTCGCCCAACGTGAGGCCGTGGTGCAGGCGGTGAAGGCCCAGGGCTACCGCTATGTCACCCTCGACCTCGAGGGCTTCCGATCCGGAAACCTCAACGGGTAGCGCCTATGGTCGCGGCCATGAAGCTCTCCATGGCCATCAACTACTCCGGCGGATTCAAAGAAGCGGTGCAGCGCGTCGTCGACCTCGAGAAGGCCGGCCTCGACGTGGTGTGGATCGCCGAGGCGTACAGCTTCGA
>DMQJ01000234.1:493-23504 GCA_003455715.1 Acidimicrobiaceae bacterium
GCGTCGAGATCGGCACCGGCATCGTCAACGTCTACAGCCGCACCGCCGCACTCATGGCCATGACGGCCGCGGGTTGCGACTATGTCTCCGACGGCCGGTTCATCCTCGGCCTCGGCGCCAGCGGCCCGCAGGTCATCGAAGGCTTCCATGGCGTGCCCTACGAGAAGCCGATGGTGCGCATCAAGGAGTACATCGAGAGCTGCCGCATGATCTGGGCACGCGAGCAGAAGTTCGAGTACAACGGCCAGACGGTGCAGGTGCCGCTGCCCGAGGGCCAGGGCACAGGGCTCGGCAAGCCGCTGAAGATCATCAACCACCCCGTGCGCCCCAACATCCCCATCTGGTGGGCCAGCCTCATGGGCCTCAGCGTCACCGCCACCGCGCAGCTCGCCGACGGCTGGCTGCCCATCTTCTTCGACCCTGAGAAGTTCCACAGCGTGTGGGGCGACGAGCTGAAGGCCGGCTTGGCGAAGCGCGATCCGGGACTGGGTCAGCTGCAGATCAGCGCCGGTGGCATGGTGGCCATCGACGAGAACCTCACCGGCGAAGCCCAGCAGAAGGTGCTCGACTTCTCCCGCCCCAACGTGGCCCTCTACGTGGGTGGCATGGGTGCTCGCGACAAGAACTTCTACAACACCATCTGCAAGAAGTACGGCTACGAGAAGGAAGCCATCGAGATCCAAGACCTGTATCTCGATGGCAAGAAGGACGAGGCCGCGGCCGCCGTGCCGGCCCAGATGCTCGAGCGCACCAACCTGGTGGGCCCGAAGAGCTACGTGAAGGAACGCCTCGCCGCGTACAAGGAGGCCGGCGTGACGATCCTGTCGGTCACCCCCGTGGGCGGCGACCCAGTGAAGACCATCGAGACCCTTCGCGAGCTCATCGACTGATCTGGCCTCATCCCACAACGTTGTACATGTCTGTACAACGCTGTACATTTGGGTCGCATGTCGACGGTATCGGTCAGCGAGGCACGTGCAATGCTCCCCGAACTCCTCGATCGTGTGCTTGCGGGGGAGGAGGTCACCGTGACGCGCCACGGGCATCCGATCGCCGTGATGGTACGTCCCGATGCTCTGCGCACTCGCCGAGCTGAGCGCGTCATCGATGCGGCGGCGCGGCTGCAGCGCTCGCTCGATGCAGCGCACGGACGTCCGCTGTCCGATGAGCCCTCCCTGAGCGAAGCCCGGGCAGAGGCATTGCTGTCGGAGGCCCGCGCTTCTCGAACCGGTCGCTGAGGCATGTCGTCGCTCGATGCGTTCGACGCCGACGTGCTCATCTATGCGTCGCAACCGGGGCATCCGCTCGGCGTGCGCGTGCGGTCGCTCTTCGTCGACGCCGAGCGGGAGGCTCGCCCTGCCGGTGTCGGCTCGGTGCTGTTGCTCCCGAAGTTGCTCGCCAAGCCGGTGCGTGATGAGGCCACCTCCGAGATTCACGACCTCGGGCAGCTGCTGGGTTTGCTCGAGCTCCGGCCGGTCGACGAGCACGTCGCTCGTACGGCGACGGTGTTGGCTGCGAACTACCGATTGAAGGCTGCCGACGCCGTCCACTTGGCCACAGCGGTGCTTGCCGGCGCCGACCGGTTCATCACCAACAACCGTCGCGACTTCTCCCAGGAAGTGAGCGAGATCGACGTGACATATCCCGACGAGTTGTAGGGAGGTGTCGCAGCATCGGGGCGGCTCAGGGTTCGAGCGACCAGAGGGGCACCGGGTGCGGAAAGCCTTTCAGCTGGCGCCGGCCGGCGGGCTGGAATCGATACTCGGTGGTGGCTGCGGTGACGGCGTCGTCGGCCAACACTTCCCCGGGCACCGCGATGTCGGCGATGCGCGACGCGAGGTTCACGGTGCTGCCGTACACGTCGCCGCCGCTGGTCACCACCGGCCCATGTGCCAGCCCGCCCCTCGCTGGCACGCCCCACTGTTCGGCCCGCCGCAGTAGGCCGAGCGCCACCGCGCACCCTTCGGTGGGCGTCACCGTGGTGAACATCACCTCGTCGCCGATGAGCTTGATGAGCCTGCCACCGTGCTCTGTCACCAAGTCGAGAGCCGTCGACTCGAAGCCCACCACCATCTCCAGTAGTTCGGCTGGTGTTGCCGAGCCGCTGCGTTCGGTGAAGCCGCTGAGATCGACGAAGCCAATCGTGAGCGGCACAGTGGAGTAATCGACCTCGCCCGCACGCGCTCGCCGGGTCTGCTGGGTGGTGGCCTGCAAGAGCAGGCGGAACATCGGCTCGAACACGCCCGTCACGCTGTCGACCAACTGCACGCCGCCGAGG
Source organism: Acidimicrobiaceae bacterium (assembly GCA_003455715.1). Taxonomy (GTDB): domain Bacteria; phylum Actinomycetota; class Acidimicrobiia; order Acidimicrobiales; family Ilumatobacteraceae; genus UBA668. The sequence continues at coordinate 2,772 of DMQJ01000234.1, forward strand.
TTGGCTCTGGCGAGTGCCAGCTCGTCGCGGCCCACCTCTTGCAAGGGCGCTTCCACGTCGCGGAGGAACATCTCGCTGGCGGCCTCACCGATTCGGCGCAGTGAGCTGGCCATCACCCTCACGAAGTGGAGGAGTTCGTCGCGGCTGAAGAATGCGCCCGCCACTCCGAACATGCGGAACATCTCCACTTCCGATTCGGCTGCGATCGGTTCATTCGGGTCGCCAGGGGGGAACCCGGTGGCGCGGCGAAGGTCGATGAGGGCTTCGACGGTGAGGCCGGTACGGGCTGCAAGCGCGTCGATGGTGAGCGTCGGTCGCGGACGTAGGTGCAGGTCGCCGACGAGCGACGTGAGTTGATGAGCCGCGCAGGCGGCGACCATCTGCTGAGTGTCGATGCCATGTGCGGCGATCCACTGCAGCAGCGCGAGACGTCCGTCAGCGCCAGGGAGTGCGGGGTCGTACAGGCCCGCTGCTTGCCACTCGGCCAGTTGCTGCTGCTCGGCCGCTTGGTCGTCGGCGTGTTGCTCATCAGCTGACGGCAGGTCGTCCACGCCGCCGACGGTAGCCGCCCGCGGGCTACGGTCTCGCCGCATGTCGACCGTGCTCATCACCGGCTGTTCCAGCGGGTTCGGCGAACTCGCTGCGCTCACCTTCCATCGCCGCGGCCACCGGGTGTTCGCCACCATGCGCCGCCCGGGCTCGTCCGCAGCGCTCGACGCGGTGCCTGGCATCGAGCAGCTTCCTCTGGATGTGTGCGACGACGCGAGCGTGAAGGCGGCGGTGGCCGAGGTCATCGAGCGGGCGGGCGGCATCGACATCGTCGTCAACAACGCCGGTATCGAGGTGTTCGGCGCGGTGCACCTGGCGAGTGACGAGGAGGTGCTCCGCCAGTTCGACACCAATGTGCTGGGTGTGGTGCGCGTGGCCCGGGCCGTGGTGCCGCACATGATCGAACGCGGCGGGGGAGCCATCGTCAACGTCGGCTCGGTCGCGGGACTCGTGGGTGCTCCCTACGGCGGCATCTACGCGGCGAGCAAGCACGCCGTCGAGGCGCTCACCGAGGCGATGCACTTCGAGTTGTCGCAGCAGGGAATTCGCGTGAGCGTGGTCGAGCCTGGCCAGTTCGCCACCCAACTCGGTGCCAAGGGGTTCGTCGCCGAGGCGATGGCGCCGGGTACGCCCGAGCACGACCGCTGGCAGCGGTTCCGCACGGCGCAGCGCAGCTTGGTGAACGGCGAACCTGCCGACCCCCAGCGCGTCGCCGACGTCATCTACGCCGCCGCCACCGAGCGCCCGGGCAAGTTGCGCTGGCCAGTGGGCGGCGACGCCGACCTCATCATTGCCACCAAGTCGGCGATGAGCTTCGAAGACTTCGACACCACCATGCGCGCCGCTCTCAACTGGCACGAGTGACCAGTCCCGGCTTGGAGGGTTTGCTGCTGGGACGGCGCCTTGGAGGGTTTGATGGTCGCCCAGGCGCGCAGCAAACCCTCCAAGGCCAGAAACCCTCCAAGGGACGACTACGGTCGGCGGCCATGACGAGCAGCGGATTCGTGGCACCTGGCTGGGAAGGCGTGCGCGACGCCTTCGAACACAACCTCACCGACGGTGAAGACATCGGCGCAGGCGTTGCGGTGTATCACCGCGGCCAGAAGGTGGTCGACCTCGTGGGCGGATGGTTCGACGCCGATCGCAGCCAGCCGTACGACGCCGACACGCTGCAACTGGTGTTCAGCACCACGAAAGGAATCGCCGCCATTGCGGTCGGCATCTGTGTGCAGCGTGGCTGGCTGGCGTACGACCAGCCTGTGAGCCGCTACTGGCCCGAGTTCGCTGCCAAGGGGAAAGGCGAGGCCACGGTGGCACAGTTGCTGAGCCACCAGTGCGGCCTGTTCAGCGTGCAGGGCGACATCACGTTGGCCGAGGCGCTCGACTGGCCCACCATCACCTCGCGCCTCGCCGACACCGAGCCGGAGTGGCCCATCGGCAGCACCCACGGCTACCACGCGCTGACGTACGGCTGGTTGGCCGGCGAGCTGGTGCGGCGCGCCGACCCCGCGGGCCGTGGCATCGGCCAGTTCGTTCGTGAGGAGATCGCGGCGCCGCTCGGTGTGGAGTGCTACATCGGCCTGCCCGAGGAACACGAGCCGCGAGTGTCGCCCCTGGTGGGTGGCCTCGGTGGCGATGCCGTCGACGACCCGGCCATCCGCCAGATGATGGAGGCGTTCATGGGGCCGGGCACCAACGGAGGTCGGGCCCTCAGCCTGAACGGTGCGTTCACCGCCACCGATGGCACCAATCCGTTCAACTCGCGGGCCGTGCATGCCGCAGAGATTCCGGCCGCCAACGCCATCACCAACGCCCATTCGCTGGCGCGTATCTACGCCGCGACGCTCGGGCCGGTCGACGGGGTGCAGGTGCTCTCCGACTCCGTGCGCGAAGTTGCCCGTACGTCGGTGACCCCGGAGAACGAGCCCGACGCATGCCTGATCGTGCCCACCGCCTTCGGCATGGGGTTCATGACGCCCAGCATGTTCATGCCCTTCGCCGGCGCTGGTTCGTACGGCCACCCCGGCGCGGGTGGCTCGGTGGCATTCGCTCAGCCCGAGCGGTCGATGGCGCTCGGCTACGTGATGAACAAGATGGCCGGCAATCTGGCCAACGACACGCGGGCGATGGCGCTCATTGCCGCCGCCTCGGCTGCTGCCGACGCCGGTTGACCGCACCTGGCGCGTTCGTTCTGGCGCGCGGATCGGGTCGAAGGTCGCGAATTCTCAGCCCCGGAAACCTCGATGAGAAGGATCAGCCCCAGAAGCCGAGTGTGGCGGGGGCGGTCCGGGGGTGGTCAGGCTCGGACGCCGACGGTGGCGTTGAAGGGGATGTCTTTGTCGACTCGTGGTTCGGCGGGGAGACCAAGCACGCGCTCGCCGATGATGTTGCGCTGGATCTCGTCGCTGCCACCGGCGATGCGGTAGCCCGGCGCGCCGAGCACGTGTTCGCCCCAGGCGTAGGTGCCCCACTCGCCGGTATCGGCCACCAAGCGGGGCCCGAGCACGCGGGAAATGACATCGCTCACCCGGGCCATGTTGGCGGTCCACATCAGCTTGCCCAGTGACCCTTCCGGCCCAGGAGTCTGCCCCGCCTTGAGCTTGGCCGCTGCCCGACGGTTGGTGTACTGCGCAACCTTGTGCTGGATGTACAGATCGGCCAGCGCCTGACGCACGATGGCATCGCCCGTGAGGCCGAAGTGCGCGGCAGCTGCCGCCACCTGGTGATAGCCGCCTCCAACGTGGCTGCCGCCACCGCCGCCGGAGTGGTCGCGCTCGAAGCCCAGGCACGTGAGTGCCACTCGCCAGCCGTCGCCCACTGGGCCGAGCCGGTACGAATCGTCGAGGCGCACGTCGGTGAGGAACACCTCGTTGAAGCACGAGCCTCCGGTCATTTGGCGGATGGGGCGCACGTCGACGCCGGGCGCTTGGAGCGGCACCATGAACGCGGTGAGGCCCTTGTGCTTGGGCACGCTCGGGTCGGTGCGGGTGATGGCCAAGCCCCAGTGCGCGAAGCGAGCGCCACTGGTCCACACCTTCTGGCCGTTGAGCACCCACTCGTCGCCGTCGCGCACCGCCTTGGTGGCCAGCGACGCCAGATCGCTGCCAGCGCCCGGCTCGCTGAACAACTGGCAGCCGTACTCGTCCTGGCGCATCAGGGGCCGGATCCACCGATCGTGCTGTTCGGGGGTGCCGAAGGCGGCAACGGTGGTGGCGATGAGCCCCATGGACGTGGGCGGGAGCTCGCCTCCGTTGGGTACCTCGAAGCGGGCCTCCTCGGTGTTGTAGGCGCGCAGGTACGAGTTGGGCAGGCCGCGACCGCCGAGCGCCACCGGCCAGTTGATCATCGCGTACCCGGCATCGAACTTGGCTGCCTGCCATGCCTGACATTCGGCGAGTCGAGTGCGTTCGGCCTGTTCATCGAGGTTGTGGAACACCGCAACGTCGTCGCTGCCCTCGCCCCACAGCACACGAGCGCTCCGTTCGCCCGCCGCCGGAGCCGTCTCGCTCACCCGTGGCCGAGCGTTGGCCTCCAGCCAGGCGCGGGCGTCGGCTCGGAATTGGTCGAGGTCGGGCAGATCGGTGGCCATCGGGGAGACGCTACGACGATTCGAAGTGGTGCATCGAACCAAAGTGTGATGTGACCCTCGGCACCGACTACGGTATGCCGCACTCAAGCACAGAGGGGGGACAACTCGGCGTGAGTTTGCTCGAAGTCGACAATGTGACGGTGCGCTTCGGTGGCATCGTGGCGCTCGACGGCATGTCGTTCAACGTGGAGGAAGGCCATATCTGTGGCCTCATCGGCCCCAACGGCGCCGGCAAGACCACGATGTTCAACGTCGTCAGCCGCATCTACCAACCCACCACGGGTTCGGTCCGCTATCGCGGGCAGGAGTTGCTCAACGTGCCCGCCCACGGCATCGCCAGCCTGGGCATCGCCCGGACGTTCCAGAACCTGGCGCTGTTCCCCACCATGACGCTGCTCGACAACGTCATGGTGGGCGCGCACAGCCAGGGCAAGGTCGGGTTCAGTCGAGCCGTGTTCCGCCTCGGCGCCGCCAAGGAGAACAAGGCCACCCGCGACTTCGCCGGCGACCTGCTGGCCCAACTGGGGCTCGGTGCGTTGGCGTTCAGGCCGGCCATGGGCCTTCCGTTCGGCACGCTGAAGCGTCTTGAGATCGCCCGTGCGTTGGCCGCTCGGCCGCAACTGCTGCTCATGGACGAACCCGCCAGTGGCCTCACCCACGGTGAGGTCGACGAACTGAGCCACACCATCCAGTCCATCCGCGACCAGTTCAACCTCAGCGTGTTGCTGGTGGAACACCACATGAGCATGGTGATGGGCATCAGCGACCGGGTGGTGGCCATGGAGTTCGGTCGCAAGATCGCCGATGGCACCCCGCTCGAGGTGCAGCAGAACGAAGCCGTCATCGCCGCATACCTGGGGACGAGCGCATGAGCATGTTGCGAGTGGTTGGTCTCTCCGCCGGGTACGGCCCGGTGTCGGTGCTGCAGGGCATCGACCTCGAGGTGGGCGAGGGCGAGTTCGTGGTGATGCTCGGTGCCAACGGCGCCGGCAAGACCACCACGATGCGTGCTATCTCCGGCCTCATCTCCCGGCAGGGCCTCGTGGAGGTCGCGGGCGACGACATCACCAAGTGGAGCCCCGACCACATCGTGCGTGCGGGTGTGGCCCAGGTGCCGCAGGGCCGCGGCACGTTCCCCGAGTTGTCGGTCGAAGACAACATGCTGGCCGGCGCGTACGTGCGCCACGGGGGCCACGACGTGCGCGACGACATGCACAAGTGGTTCGAGGTGTTCCCCCGCCTCGGCGAACGCCGCCACCAGCGGGCGGGCAGCCTCAGCGGCGGCGAACAGCAGATGCTGGCCATCGCCCGTGCGCTGATGAGCCGGCCGAAGTTGTTGCTGTGCGACGAGCCCAGCCTCGGATTGGCGCCGCTCATCACCCAGGAGTTGTTCGGAGTGCTCGAGCGGCTCAACCGCGACGAGGGGCTGTCGGTGCTCTTGGTGGAGCAGAACGCCAACCTCGCCATGCACATCGCCAGCCGGGTGTATCTGTTGGAAACCGGCAACATCGTCGCCTCCGGCACCTCCGCCGAGTTGAGCGCCGACGATTCCATCCGCAAGGCGTACCTGGGGTTCTGATGGATTTCTCTCTCCTCCTGCAACGAGTCATCGACGGCATCAGCCAGGGCAGCGTGTACGCCCTCATCGCCCTCGGCTTGGTCATCATCTATCGAGGCACCGGCCACCTCAACTTCGCCCAAGGCGAGATGGCGTTGTTCGCCACCTATTGCGTCTACCAGTTCGGTGAGTGGGGCATTCCGGTCTGGATTGCGCTGTTCATGGGCATGGGCGTCGGCTTCGTGGTCGGAGCCGTCTCCGAGGTCACGCTCATCCGGCCGATCAGCAAGAAGTCGCCGTTCGCGGTGTTCATCGTGACGCTGGGCTTGTTCACCTTCCTCAACTGGCTCGACGGCGCCATCTGGGGCAACCAGCAGCTGCCCAACTCGGGCGTGGGGAGCAAGCAGCAGAGCTTCCCCGACCTGTTCCCCGCCGACCCGGAAGACCAGTTCAACTTCCTCGGTGCCTCGATTCGTTATGAGCGCATCGGCATCCTGCTGTTGGTGCTGGTCATCACCGGCCTGCTGTTCCTGCTGTTCAACAAGACCAAGTTCGGCCTGGCCATGCGGGCTGTCGCCAGCAACACCGAGAGCGCCAAGTTGGCCGGCATCCGCACCAACCTCGTGCTCATGGTCAGTTGGGGCCTTGCTGCCGCCATCGGCGCCGTGGGCGGCGTGGTGATGGGCGGCCTCAACAACTCGGTCGGCCTCGGCCTGATGTTCAGCATCTTCATCTACGGCTCCGCTGCTGCCACATTGGGTGGGTTCGACTCGCCGGGCGGTGCAGTGGTGGGCGGTCTTGCAATCGGCCTCATCGAGAACCTGTCGTCGGGCTACGCACAGAAGTGGATCGGGCAAGAACTGAAGCTGGCGGTGGCCCTGGCCATCATCGTGGCCGTCCTGTTGGTGAAACCGTCCGGCCTGTTCGGCACGGAGAAGGTGGAGCGGGTATGAAGTCGTTGTTCACCATCCGCGAAGGCGGCGCCGCCAACTGGACCCTGCGGGTCATCACCATGGTGGCAATCGTGGGGCTCATGCTCTACATCCCCACCAAGTGGGAGGCCGGCACGCTCAACACCGCCATCGAGGGGCTCACCTACATGTCGGCCGCGATGGCGCTCAACCTGGTGCTGGGCTACACGGGGCAGATCTCCATCGGCCACTCGGCGTTCCTCGGCATCGGCGCCTACACCACCGGCATCATGGTGTCGCGTTGGGGCTTCAGCCCGTGGGTCACCTTCCCGGTGGCCTTCGGCATTGCCTTCGTCATCGGCGTGCTCATCTCGTTCCCGGCGGCTCGCATCAAGGGCGTCTACCTCGCCTTGGTCACCCTCGCACTCGGTCTGGTGTTCCCCCAGTTGGCCACATGGAAGAAGTTGGCCTGGATCACCGGCGGTGGGTCTGGCTTGCCCATCGCCTGCCCGGCGACGGGCGTGTCGCGGTCGTGCGAAGGCACCGAGGTGCCCACCACGGGCTTCAACATCGGGCCCAAGTCGAAGGGGCAGATGCAGACCTTCGAGATCTTCGGGTGGAACCCGTTTGGCGACCTGCGACGCCCCGACAACAAGGCCGCGTTCTACTACTGGATCGCACTCGTCGTGGCCATCATCGTCTATCTGGCCTGCCGAGGTGTGGTGAAGAGCCGCGTGGGCCGTTCGCTCATCGCCATCCGCGACAACGAGACGGCCGCAGCAGTGATGGGTGTCAACCTCGTGCGCACGAAGGCGTTCGTCTTCGGCCTGTCGGCTGGCCTGTGTGCGCTCCCGGGCTGCGTCACCGCCATCAAGACCGGCGGTGTGAGCCCCGAGGGCATCATCAACATGACGGTGCGTGGTGCCATCACGTTCCTCATCGTCATGGTCATCGGCGGCGCCGGGTCGCTGGCGGGTCCGGTCATCGGCGGTGCCCTCTACGTGTTCGTGGTCGACAAGACCGGCACCTGGGCCGACGACGACAAGATTCCGGGCGTCCTCCGCCCGTTCTTCGCCTGGTCGGAGATTCCTCCGGGCGACGGCATCTTCGCCGTGCTGCTCATCCTGCTCATGTTCGTTGCCCCACGCGGCATTGCGGGCTTGTGGAAGCAGTACATTCACAGAATCGTTCGCGTCATACCCCGCCCTGCGGGGGCCATTGGCGCAACGCCAGCGATGGCAACCGCCACCGCGACTCCAACCAGCAACCACGAGGGGGAGCCTCAATGAAGCAGCGCAAGCGCGTACTGGGTGCGTTCATCGCAGTCAGTGCTCTCTTCGCCGCCGCATGCAGCGACGACGAAGAATCGACCAGCACCACCGCCGGCACGGAAGAGACCACGCCGACCGAAGAGACCACGCCGACGGAGGAGACCACTCCCACCGAGGAGACCACCCCGACGGAAGAGACCACGCCCATGGACATGGGCTGGATGGTCAACACCGACGACTGTGTCGACCCCGACGCCGCCAACGCGCCCATCGAGGGCACCATCAAGATCGGTTCGGCGATGCCGCTCACCGGTGGCGCCGCCGCCGCTGCATTTGCTCCGGTGAAGGCCGGTTTCGAGGCCTACATCGACTACGCCAACGAGAACGGCCTGCTCGGCGACCTCACCATCGAAGTCGCCATCGAAGACGACCAGTACAACGCCGAGCTCACCCCCGGCGCCGTGGCCACCCAGATCGACGCCGGTGCGCACATCTTCTCCGGCATCATCGGCTCGCCCAACAACGCTGCGGTGCGCGACACCCTCAACCAGAACTGCATCCCGCAGCTCGCCGCCCTCACCGGTTCGCCGGCCTGGGGCGACGTGGTGAACTACCCCTGGACCACCGGCCAGCTCGCTCCCTACACCGTCGAGTCGCAGATCTATGCGGCGCAGATCGCTGAGCTGTACCCCGATGGCGCCAACGTGTCGCTGTTCCACGTGAACAACGAGTTCGGCCAGGTGTACGTCGACGCGTTCAACGAGATCGCCGGCGACTATGGCATCACCATCGTTGGTGAGGAGACCATCGAGGCCACCGATTCGGCCCCGCCCACCGCACAGGTCACCAACATCGCCGCGTCGGCCCCCGACGTGATCATGGCGGTGCCGCTGGGCGCCCAGTGCATCAGCTTCCTCACCGAGGTTGCCAACGCCAAGGCCGCCAACTCGGGCTGGAACCCGGCCGTGTTCCTCACCAACACCTGCGCCAGCAGCCTCATCCTCGGCGCCTCGGGCGCTGCGGCTGACGGCCTCTACACCTCCAGCAACGGCATCGACGTGGTCGACCCGGCCAACGCCGAGATCCCGGCCGTCGCCGAGTACCTGGCCTTCATGGAGGCTCGTGGCGAAGGCGAGATCGCTGCCACCGCCGCCGCTGGCTGGACCACCGCTGAGGTCACCGTCGCCATCATCAAGCAGGCCATGGAGAGCCCTGAGGGCCTCACCCGGGCCAGCATCATCAACGCTGCCCGCAACTTCGAGTACACCCCGTCGCTCGTGGTGCCGGGCGTGGTGTTCAAGATGCAGGGCGAAGAAGATGTGTACATCGCCGAGAGCCTCGTCGTGCGCCAGTACGACGCCGACACGGCGACGTTTGTCGATGTGGGCGAGCTGATCACCTCCTTCGAGAGCTGATCAGTTCCCTCCGTCTCTGACGACGAACGGCCCGCCCTTCGGGGCGGGCCGTTCCGCGTTCGGGGGCTACTGTTCGCCGCCATGGGCATCTCACTCGACGACCTCACCACCATCCGCTACGAGGTGGTGAACCCGGGCGAACACGGCGTCGCCGTGGTCACCCTCGACCGGCCGGAGTCGCGCAATGCGCAGGACAAGCGCATGACGTACGAGATGAACGCAGCGTTCGACGATGCCTGCCGCCGCGCCGACGTGAAAGTGATCGTGCTCCAGGCCGATGGTCCGCACTTCAGCAGTGGCCACGATCTGCGCGACCGTTCGTCGTTCTCCGACATGCCGCTGGTAACCCCCAACGGTGGGTTCTCCGCCGATGGCCAGGAGGGCCATTACGCCTGGGAAGACGAGCTGTACTTCCAGATGTGCTGGCGGTGGCGCAACCTGCCCAAGCCGCTCTTGGCTGCGGCGCAGGGCAAGACCATCGCCGGTGGGCTGATGCTGCTGTGGGTGGCCGACATCATCGTCGCCGCCGACGATGCCCTGTTCAGCGACCCTGTGGTGGGTATGGGTGTGAACGGGGTGGAGTACTTCGCTCACCCATGGGAGTTCGGGGCCCGCAAGGCCAAAGAACTGTTGTTCACCGGCGACTGGGTGACGGCCCGCGACGCGCAACAGCTCGGCATGGTGAACCATGTGGTTCCCGCTGCCGAGCTGCGCGAGTTCACGATGAACCTGGCGGGTCGTATTGCGCAGCGACCCTCATTTGCACTGAGGTTGGCGAAGGAGAGTGTGAACCAGACCTTGGAAGCCCAGGGTCAGCTCACGGCGATGAAGGCTGCGTTCAGCATCCAGCACCTCGCCCACGCCCACAACCGGGTGCGTTTCGGCGTCCCCATCGACCCATCGTCGATGAAGAAGTAGGCCGGGTCAGCCGGCGGGTTGGGCGTCGGTGATGAGGTAGGAGCTGTCGCCCGTGACCTGAGCGGTGAAGTTCCACGTGACGCCGTCGGCAGCCGTTGCCGTGCAGGTGAAGGTCTGGCCGGCCTCGATCTTCGCGGGTTCGGTGCACGACGTGCCCGTGAAGGTGGTGCCGAGCTGGCTCTCCACCTCGGTGCTCTCGATGAACTTCTCGGCGTTGTCCTTGAAATCGCTCTCGTCGTTGCTGCAGGCGGCTGCGAAGAGGGCCAAGCCAGCGGTCGCGGCGATCATCAACTTCTTCATGTGGGGGGTGTTCCTTCCCGTCGTAGTGAGAACCGCGAGGTTAGCCGGTCGCGCCGGCGAGGCTCGGTGAAGGACGTCGCGATCGGCGCACGGTGTCGGCGGTGAGCACCGCGAGTCCGGCCCACAGTACGGCGAACCCGGCCACCTTGGCTGCCGACAGCGGCTCGTGGTACATCAGCCAGCCGATGAGGAAGTTCATGGACGGCACGAGGTACTGCATCGGGCCGATCACCGTGAGCGGCACCCGTTGCGCCGCATAGGCGAACAACATCAGCGGAGTGACGGTGGCGAGACCGCTGAGCAGCACGTAGGTGAGTTCCAAGCCGTTCGCCGATGAGGCGACGCTGCCCGTGCGCCCCGACAGCGCCACGGCCAGGGCCAACGCCGCAGGAGTGAGGAGGAACGACTCGGCGGCCATGCTCTCGATGGGCGACAGGGGTACCTGCTTCTTGAGATACCCGTACACCGTCCAGCTTCCGGCGATGAGCAGTGCCAGCCAGGGCACGCGACCGTTGGCGATACTGAGCACCACGACCGACGCAACGGCGAACACCAGCGAGACCCGCTGTGCCATGCGAAGCGGCTCGTGCAGCACCAGCACCCCCACGGTGACGGTACCGATGGGGGCGATGAAGTAGCCGAGGGCAGTCTCCAACACCTGCCCATGCACCACGGCGTACACGTACGCAGTCCAGTTCGCGGTGAGAAGGATGGATGCAGCGGCGACTCTGGCGATGAGTGCGCGGTTGCCGCGCAACACACGTAGACGCCCCCACCGGCGAGTGACGGTGAGCACCACAGCCATCACCGCGGCCGATGCCACGATGCGCCAGCCGATGAGCTCGAACGCGTCGAAGGCACGCAGTTGCTTCCAGTAGATGGTGAGGAGCCCCCACACCACGTAAGCGGTGAGGCCGGCGATGATGCCGGCCCGTTGTTGCGGATGCTCCATTGGTTAGTGCTGCAGCGCGTCGAGGACGAGGCCGTGCAGATCGGCGGCGCGACGGAACTCCACACGGGGGTCTTGGTGGAGGGTGTCGTGGAGGAAGGAGAAGCTGATGCCACTGGCCGGGTCGGCCCAGCACAGTTGGCCGCCGGCGCCGGCGTGGCCGAACGCGCGGGGAGTGTCGGGCATCCAGCGGTGCAGGTGGAAGCCGTCGCTGCCCGACACGTAACCAGCGATGGTGCGGTTGGCGGGCACCTTGTCGCTGACGTTGATGGCGTTGTTGCGGATGGTGCCCACCGCGTCGGCCAACCAGTCGTCGGGGAGTGCTCCGCCGAAGTTGTGCAGGAAGTGCTGGTACACCATGGCCATCTCGGCCGCCGTTGCCATACCGCCTCCCGCAGGAATGGCTGCCGCCTGCGAGCGAGGGTCGTTCATCGACAGCAGTGCTTCCGGGGTGACCGACGGGGTGGGGACCAACTCGGCTCGACCGTAGGTGGCCGCAAGGCTGTCGGCGTCGTCGGGGTAGGTGCCGACCGAACGCACCACTCGTGGGCCACGCACGCCGAGCGCCGCGGGGCCGAGGATGGGCGCAACCCCTGCAGGTGCGACGACGCGTTCGTGGATGACGTCGACGTACGAGCGCCCCGACAGGGTCTCGATGAGTTCGGCGATCACCCAGTGGGCGCTGATGGGGTGATACTCCGTTCGGCTACCGGGCCTCCAGTCGAGCGACCACTCGGCGAACTGCTCGCGGCGGCCAGCGCTGGTGCCCCACCGCTGCGGCCCGATGGGCGCCTGGGGGAACCCGCCCTGCATGGTGAGCAGTTGCAGCACGCTCACCTCGTTCTTGCCGTGGTGACCGAACTCGGGGACGTAGCGGGCCACGGGTGCAGTGAGGTCGATCGCCCCATCCGCGAGATGCGGCAGCAGGGCCATCGCCGACAGCGCCTTGGTGGCGGAGAAGATGATGAATCTGTCGTCGAGCGCCGCTGCGCCGAACGCCTCGTGGTGCACCACCGTGCCCCCAAAGCCGATGGCCACCTGTGCGGCGCCGACGTGGCCGCGCTCGACCTCCAACTCGATGCGGCGTGAGAGGGCCTGGAGTCCGGTAGGGGAGAGCGAGGTCATGCTCCCTACAGTACGGCCATGACCGACGTGCGAGTTGATCGGATCGGGGAGGTCGACGTCGTCACCATCGACCGCCCCGATGTGCGGAACGCGCTCCGCTACAAGAGCTACGACGAGTTGGAGCGGGCGGTGCGTACCTCGACGGCGCGCTGCATCGTGGTGACCGGTGCCGACCCTGCCTTCTGCTCGGGCGACGATGTTCGCGAAGTGATGGGTGGTGGCAACGAGGGCGCGGCCCCGGTTGCCGTCCGCCCGCGGCTCACCCCTGCGGCTGACGCGCTCCTCCACACCGACATTCCGGTGATTGCGGCGGTGAATGGCGCAGCGGTCGGGTGGGGGATGGAGTTGGCGCTGATGGCCGACCTGCGGGTCGCGTCGGAGAAGGCCAAGTTCGGTGAGTTGTTCGTGCTGCGTGGCCTGTGCAGCGATGCCCCTGGCCTTGGTCGGCTGGCCCAACTGGTGGGGCGTGAGAAGGCTGCGGAGCTGCTCTTCACCGGCGATGTCATCACTGCCGAGGAAGCCCTCCGCATCGGGCTCGTGGGAAGGGTGGTGGCGCACGAACAACTCCTGCCAACGGCGATGGAGTTGGCGCAGAAGATCGCCGCCCGGCCCCCGCTGGCTGTGCAGCGGCTGAAGGCAGGCCTGCGCACCGCACTCGACCCCGACTGGGTGGAGCTTGGTGAGTGGGTGTCGCGCAGTCTCGGCGAACTGTTCCGCACTGAGGATCACCGTGAAGGTGTGCGGGCGTTTCTCGAACGTCGCGAGCCGAAGTTCGAGGGCCGATGAACGCAGTGCGCCATCGCCACATTGCGTGCACCGGCGCCAACGAGGTGCGGTTGGTGGCCGACGCATATGGCCAGCCCAGCGACCCGCCCGTTCTGCTGTTACACGGTGGTGGCCAGACCAGGCACTCGTGGGGTGGCACCGCTGCTGCCCTCGCCGCTGCTGGCTTCTACGCAGTGAGCGCCGACCTGCGAGGCCATGGTGAGAGCGATTGGGACCCCACCGGCGATTACAGCATGGCGGTGATGCGCCACGACATGGAGCGGTGGTGCGATCTGCTCAGCGCAGCGGGTCACGGAGTGCCGGCCGTGGTGGGTGCCTCGATGGGTGGCATCACCGGCTTCTGGACCGAGGGTGCCCGCGCCGAGGAAGGTCTTCCACCGGCCAGCCGCGCGCTCGTGCTGGTCGACATCGCTCACCGCTCGGAGGCCGAGGGCATCAAGCGCATCATCGACTTCATGACCGGCCGCCCAGAGGGCTTCGGCTCGCTCGATGAGGTGGCAGATGCCGTCGCCCAGTACCTGCCGCACCGGCCCCGCCCCACGAACCTCGACGGTTTGGCCCGCAACCTGCGCCGGTCCGACGACGGTCGGTACCACTGGCACTGGGACCCTGCCTTCATGAGCGAGGATCGTCGGCCGAAGACCACCACCCACATCGACATCTTCGTCGAGCATGCCCGCAGGCTCACCCTGCCGGTGCTGCTGGTGCGTGGCCGGATGAGCGACGTGGTGAGCGAAGAGACTGCGCAAGAGTTCCTCGAGTTGGTGCCGCACGCCGAGTACGTCGATGTACGCGACGCTCACCACATGGTGGCCGGCGATCGCAACGACGCGTTCACCGCTCCCGTGGTCGACTTCCTCCGCCGCGTCGCTTCCTAGCCCCACTCTGCTCGAGGTGTGTAGTTTCGGCGGTGATGGACATCACTGCGAGCCCCACCTGGTCACACTTGCTCGCCACCCCACGACCCGCATCGTTGCGTGAACTGTTCGCCACCGACCCCGGCAGAGCGCAGCGCTACGTCACTCAGGCTGGCGACCTGCGCGCGGACTGGTCGAAACACCTCGTCGACGACCGCGTGATGGCAGCGCTGTTCGACGTGGCGAGTGCCGCCGGAGTGGAAGCCGCCCGCGATGCGATGTTCGGCGGCGAGCGCATCAACACGACGGAAGATCGTGCGGTGCTGCACACCGCTTTGCGCGCGCCCACGTCGGCCTCGCTCGTGGTCGACGGTGTCGATGTGGTGCCCCAGGTGCATGACGTGCTCGATCGCATGGCGGCGTTCGCGGCCTCGGTGCGCGACGGCTCGTGGGTGGGCGCCACTGGTGAACGCATCGTCACCGTGGTGAACATCGGCATCGGCGGCAGCGACCTCGGCCCGGCCATGGCCACCATTGCGCTCGAGGCGTTCGCCCATCCGGAACTCACCTGCCGGTTCGTGAGCAATGTCGACGGCGCCGACCTGCACTCGGTGCTGCGCGGCCTGAACCCCGCTACCACGTTGGTGGTGGTGAGTTCCAAGACCTTCACCACGATCGAGACCATCACCAACGCTGTGGAGGCGCGGCGGTGGCTCGTGGATGCGCTCGGTGAGGCGGCGGTGGCTCGCCACTTCGTGGCGGTGAGCACCAACGCCGAGAAGGTGGCCGAGTTCGGCATCGATACGTCGAATATGTTCGGCTTCTGGGAGTGGGTGGGTGGCCGGTACAGCGTCGACTCCGCGATCGGTCTGTCGCTCATGGTGTCGATCGGTCCGGAAGCGTTCCATGAGTTCCTTTCCGGTTTCCATGCCATCGACACTCACTTCCGCACCGCCGCCCTGCCGGAGAACCTGCCGGTGGTGATGGCTATGTTGGGCATCTGGTACCACAACGTGCTGGGCGCCGAAACGAAGGCCGTGTTGCCGTACGCGCACGAGTTGCGTCGCTTCCCCGCCTACCTGCAGCAGCTCGACATGGAGAGCAACGGCAAGCGGGTGCGCATCGACGGTGAGCCGGTGGCCATCGACACCGGGCCCATCGTGTGGGGCGAGCCAGGCACCAACGGGCAGCACGCGTTCTACCAACTTCTGCACCAGGGCACCCGTCTGGTGCCGGTCGACTTCATCGGGTTCGCTCGGCCCAACCACCCGTACACCGGGCAGCACCATCTGCTGATGGCCAACCTGTTCGCGCAGGGTGAGGCGTTGGCGTTCGGGAAGACCCTTGACGAAGTGGTGGCCGAGGGCACGCCGCCGCACCAGCAGCCGCATCGCGTGTTCCCCGGCGACCGGCCGAGCACCACCCTGCTCGCCCCGCAGCTCACGCCGAACGTGCTCGGCCAACTCATCGCCCTCTACGAGCACATCGTGTTCGTGCAGGGCGTGGTGTGGGGTGTGAACAGCTTCGATCAGTGGGGAGTGGAGCTGGGCAAGGTGCTGGCCACCCGCATTGCGCCCGAGCTCACCAGCGACACGGTGCTCGCCCACGACAGCTCCACCAACGCACTCATCGAGTGGTATCGGGAGCTGCGCGTCACGTAGGGGTCTCAGCTCAGCGTCGAGTTCTCACTGGGGGAGTACTCCAACAGCACATCGGTATGGGTGCGGCGCCACCGCTAGCGATGTCCTGGGGCGACCAGCGCGATAGTACACGCTCCGGCGTAGTGGGCTCGTTACCGGCTGAGTTCCAAGGGCGAACTCGGCGGCCTCGACGGTGCCTGTCACACGGATCCGGCGGTAGGTAGCGCGCGTGTCGTCTCGGTGGTTGAGCGACGTGGGGGCCTGCATGTAAAGTGCATGCATGCCGAACGTTCAGATTCGTGAGGTGCCCGAGGACGTGCACCAGGCGCTCGTTAGAAAGGCTGAGTTGGCGGGCCAGTCGCTGCAGCAGTATCTGTCGGCACAGCTAGAGGTCATCGCGTCGACCCCGACCGTCGATGAGGTGATCGATCTGATCGACCGACGCCAGAAGGGCAGCGTCTCGCGAACCAGCACGATCGCAGCACTACAGGACGAGCGTGCTCGTCGTTGATGCGTCTGTCGTCGCGCCGCTGATCGCGGATGGCGGCCCTGATGGTGAGCTGTTCCGGGCAGCAGCGAGAGGGCAGACGTTGGTGGCGCCGGATCTG
Organism: Acidimicrobiaceae bacterium; assembly: GCA_003455715.1. Classification (GTDB taxonomy): domain Bacteria; phylum Actinomycetota; class Acidimicrobiia; order Acidimicrobiales; family Ilumatobacteraceae; genus UBA668. The sequence goes on from DMQJ01000234.1 coordinate 19,248, forward strand.
CTCCGTGTCGAGGTGCTGTCGGTGATCCGGCGTCACCTCGCTTGGGGCGCTCTGAACGCACAGCAGGCGAACGACGCCGTGGACGACCTGCTCGCACTCCCGATCACGCTGTATCCGACGACGCCCCTGCTGCGTCGTTGCTGGGAACTCCGATCGAACGTCACTGCCTACGACGCCTGCTACGTCGCTCTGGCAGAGACGCTCGACATCGCTCTGCTCACGGCAGATGCCAAGTTGGCCAACGCGCCCGGAACCCGCTGCTCATTCCTGCTCGTTTGAGCGTCATCCGGTCAACCATCTGCTCATGCGCCGGCGACGAATGCGGTAACGACGTGGGCGGCGATGACGACGTGGGCGGCGATGACGACGTGGGCGGCGTGGCGGTCAAAGCTCTCGCGATACCACCCGCGTGCGTACGCTCAGGTGCGTGGCGCAGGATCTGAAGACGCTTCAACTCAGGATCGAGTTGCGCAAACCGGAACGCCCGAACCACCCAGTCGTGACCATCCTGATCGATGGCGAGGACGTTCTCGGCGATATGAGCGGTGGTTTCATCGGGTTCGATCCGGCCGACATCCTCGATTCCGGCGCGCTGATTCCGACCGACCCGCCCCGGCGTGTGGCGGTCTACCGATGCTCTTGTGGTGAGGCGGGCTGCGGTTGCGTTGCGGCGGTGATCGAGGAAGACGGGGACCGTGTCCGCTGGCTGGATCTCCGCGATTTCACAGGTGTCTACAACGTGCCGCTCGGCGACTCGGCGCCCACAGGCGGTTCGCCGCATCCGGTCACGAACCTTCAGTTCGACCGAGCCCAATACCGAGGCGAGGTTGAGCGGGCCGCTGGCGATCGCAGCTGGGAAACGGACGAACGGCGGACCGCCCGCCTTCTCCTCGGGTCTCTGGCCAACAACGACGAACGGTTCGTTGAACAGGGCTATTGGCGTGGATGGGTAGCACCTCATTGGAACGAGCCTGGGCGTTACCACGTTGAGTTCATCGGACCACGCGGACAGGTTGTGGTAGTGCTGGAACCCGTCACGGGCACCCCGGAGGACCAAGCCGATCAGATGGCAAGGTTCATGCTGGACACACCGCCAGACAAGTGGAAGCTCGAGATGCAGCAAGACTGGCCAGCCGAACAGGTCCGCGACGCGATCGCCGCCCGTCAAGCCAAACGCCGCCGCGGCGCCTGAGCCGCAAGCTGTAACCGATCGGACGACGAAGTGCGGTACTTGCGTGGCGCAGGACCAAATGCCGCTAGGTGATAGTGCGAGCGACGTCGCGACCCGGCACTAGGCCAGTTGGCGGACCGTGTTGGTTCCCTGGTCGATCGCGAACTTGGCCCATGTGTTCACCGGGCTCTCGGGATCATCGATCTGCTCGACGATTCGGTACTCGGCGGTCCACTGCTCGGGCGTGACGGTGTGGAGCACGTAGCCACGGTGCACGAGGTTGGCGTCGAGTAGGTCGGGGAAGCTCTTCAGCACGTCGGTGAGTTCGGGGCCGACGTTGCCGTCGGAGCTGATGGAGGTGGCGATGAACTCCACCGCCACCGGCGTGCCTGTGCCACGCTCGCCGGCGCGTAGCTGGGCGACTGCGGCGAAGTGGATGTCGCCGGTGACGACCACCACGTTCGTGGAGCCGGTGTCGGCGAGGTGTTGGAGAATGCGGTCGCGTTGCTCGGGGTAGCCGTCCCACATGTCGAAGTTGAGGATCGCCCCATTGAGCGTGGCGTCGGCCATGATGACCTGGTTGCCGAGCACCTTCCACGTGGTGGTCGCCGTGTCGAGCGTGTCGAACAGCCAGGACTCCTGCTCGTCGCCCAACATGGTGCGGCCAGGTGCGGTCACCTCCGAGCACGGCGGTTCGAGGTTGAGCCGTACGTCGCCACACGCCTGGTCGGTGCGGTACTGGCGGCCGTCGAGCATGGCAACCGTGAGCAGATCGCCCCACGCGGCAGAGCGGTAGATGCGTAGGCCGTCGGCCGTGGGCGGCGCCAGGCGAGTGGGTTGGTGCTCCCACCACGCCTGGTACGCGGCCGCGCGGCGAGCGGCGAAGGCAGGTGCCTCTGCCGCGTCCTGCGGGGTGATGCCGGCGTAGTTGTTCTCGACCTCGTGGTCGTCCCACACGACGAACCACGGGCATGCTGCGTGAGCGGCCTGCAACTGCGGGTCGGTCTTGTAGCGCGCATACCGATTGCGATACTCCACGACGGTGGTGGGCTCGGGGCCGAGGTGGGCGCGCTCCGACGGCAGCGCGCCGTCGGCCGCGGCTCCCTCGTAGATGTAGTCGCCGAGCCACAGCACCAGGTCGGGCTGCTGCTCGGCGATGCCGCGGTGGGCGGCGTAGTAGCCGTGGCTGTAGTTCTGGCAACTGCCGGTGGCGATGCGCAGTTCTCCGCCCGGCGTGCCTGGTGCCGGGGCAACGCGAGTTCGGCCCACCGGGCTCACCCACTCGCCCACGCGGAACCGGTAGAACCATGTGCCAGGCGGCAGTTGGGCAAGGGCGTGCACCGTGTGCCCCGTTGCGGCCGCCGCAACCTCATCGCCCGATGCCGTCAGGCTGGCGAACGCTTCATCGGCGCTGGCCTCCCAGCGCACCGCGATGTCGTCGTCGGGCATGCCGCCACCGTTGAGCGGGTCGGGAGCCAACCTGGTCCACAACACCACGCTCGAGTCGTCGGGGTCGCCGCTCGCCACACCGAGCGTGAACGGATCGCTCGGCAGGTCGACCGCGGGGAGTGTGTCGGGCGGAGCGGTGGTGGTGGGCTGGGCCACGGTGCTGGACGTCGAGTCGCCCGGCCCGGCCGATGTTGGTGCAGCGTCGGTGGTTGGCACGGTGTCGCCGGAGTCGGAGCCGGAGTCGGAACAGCCGGCAACGACGAGTGCGGGCACCGCAGCGGAAGCAGCGAGAAACGTTCGGCGGGAGAGGGGAGCCATCGGGTCAGTCTGGCGCAGCGAGGGTGCTGCGACGTGGCACGGCCGCTACGGCACCCGGGCGAACACTGCCTTCAGGTACGAGCCTTCGGGGAACGTCACCGGATGATCCACGTCGTGGCCGGTGCGGCGGATCTCATCGAGTGGGCGGCCCGCCTGCGCTGCAGCTCGCGCAACGGTGGTGTGGAACTGCTCGGCGGTCACACGGCTGCTACACGAACACTGCACCAGCACCCCGCCCGGGCGAAGGAGGCGAACCGCCTGTGTGGTGAGTCGCCCGTAGGCGGTGAGGGCCCGCGGCACGTTGAGTTGGCGTTGGGCGAACGAAGGAGGGTCGACGACGACCACGTCGAACCGCTCGCCATTGCGGCCGAAGCGCTCCATCACCTCGAACGCGTCACCTACAACGGGGCGGTAGCGGCACGCGGCAACGGCGGCCCTGTCGGCGTTGTGCTGCAGGTTGCGTTGGGCCACCGCGAGCGTTGGCTCGCTGAGGTCGACGGCCACCACCTCGGTGGCGCCTCCGGCCGCGGCGTGCACGGTGAAGCCACCGGTGCTGGCGAACATGTCGAGCACTCGAACACCCTCAGCGAGCCGGCCCACGAGCATGCGGTTGGTGCGCTGGTCGAGGAAGTGGCCGGTCTTCTGGCCGTGCACCACGTCGGCCTCGAACGTGAGCCCGTGTTCGCGGAACAGCACTGGCTCGTCGGGGGAGGTGCCGATGAGTGCGTCGCCCTCCTCCAGCCCGTGAAGGCGAGCCGGGTCGATGGAGCGGGCCAGACGCAGCACGAGCGCCGTCGGATGCAGGAGGTCGTCGAGCGCGGGCACGATGTCGGCAAGGTGCGGCACCCACGCTGCGCTGTACAGCTTCAGGACCGCCGTTCGGTCGTACACGTCGATCACGAGGCCGGGCAATCCGTCGTTCTCGCCATTCGCGAGTCGGTAGCCGGTGGTGTCTCCGCTGGCGAGCAGCGGAGCGCGGCGATCGTGGGCGGCGCGGAACCGAGCGGCCCAGAACCCGCCGTCGATCGTGGTGGGCTTGCCCTGGTGCAACACCTTCAGCCGGATCGGGCTGTCGGGGTCCCACAAGCCGATGGCGGCGAACGTGCGATCCGCGTCGAACACCACCGCCAGGTCGCCCGGCGCCCCTTCGCGCGAGACGCTGGCGATCGACTCGTCGTACACCCATGGGTGGCCGCCGCGCACGCGACGCAAGGCATCGGGCGTCAACCGCACGGCAAGGCGCTGGGCGGAGGGGCGGGGCAGGGCGCGGAGCGACGGCACCCCAGCAGGGTACGGCAGATGTGCGCCGCATCGTGGAA
>DMQJ01000055.1:0-303 GCA_003455715.1 Acidimicrobiaceae bacterium
GCGCCGCCCGCCACCATCAGCGCACCGAGTCGCACCCCGGCCCACACGTCGCCGCCCGTCTCCGGAATCGAGCGGGCCCGCAGCACGGTGACCACGAAACTGCTCGACGCTGTGTTGTCGCTGGGGTCGGTGGCCGTGCACGTGACCACATGTGTGCCCACCGGCAGGCTCGACCCGGAGAGCAGGTCGCACTCCACCTCGACGGTGCCTGAGTTGTCGCTCGCTGCAGGCAGGCTGAATGTCACCGCCACGGTCGATGAGCCACGAGCCAACTGCAGTTCGATGTCGGGGTTGTCGGCGATG
>DMQJ01000055.1:494-2189 GCA_003455715.1 Acidimicrobiaceae bacterium
TCGATGTCGGGGTTGTCGGCGATGGTGGGCGCCTCGTCGTCGGAGACCTCGACCGAGAACGACAGCACGGCCGTGTTGCCCGCGGCGTCCTCGGCGGTGCACGTGACCTCCGTGGTGCCAATGGGGAAGAACGAGCCCGAAGCGGGCGTGCACTCCACCTGGTCGGCCTCGACGGAGAACTCCACCTCTGCCCCCGCCCCACCCGAAGCAGCGGTGGCGGGCACGGTGGATCCTTCAGCAGGCCCGGTGAACTCGGGTGGCGTGCCGTCGTAGGTGACGGTCTCCGACTCCGACTCCAGGTTGGTGCGGCCATCGCCGTTGGTGGCGGCGCCAGCGGCGACGTATACCGTCACGTCGCCGTCGGCGGTCATGCCGCTCACATCGAACGTGTACGTGACGGCGTCCACGGCGACGAAGTTGCTGATGGCGGAACCTGCCGGAGCCGACAGCGCAATGCCACCTGCTGTGAACCCGGTGACATCTTCATCGAAGGTGACGGTGAACGGGATGGCAGTGTCGTTGGTGGGGTCGGACGCCGTCGTCGTGACCGAGGCGATCGGCGCCCTGAACACGGTGAGGTCGTCGTCGGCCGAGGTGCTGTACGGGCGCTGCTGAGTGAACGGAAACGCCGACTCGCTCAAGCTGTCGCCATCGATGTCGACGGAAGTGGTGATGGTGCGAGGCAACGAGGCCACCGCAGCGGCAGGGTTGCTCTGCACGGTGACCGTGACGGTTGCCGTGCCGTCGACGGGAAGTGCAGAGATGGTGACCGAAAGGTCGTCTTCCACTCCCGTCGCGAATCCAGGGGTGATCACCGAGTTGTCGGTGAACGTGCTGCCGAACGTGGTCGCTGCGCCATTGAAGGCGACGTCGACGGAGACGATGTGCAGCCAATCGTCGAACGTCTCGGCGACCACCACGTCGTGCACGGGGCCGTCCGCTCCGTCGGCTGCCAGGTTGGCGACGTCGATGGTGAGGGTCGATGTGGTGCCCCGGGCGTGCGCATCCGGGGCGTAGACGGCGCTGGCCGTCAGTTCGGGTTCCACCACTTCCAGATGCAGGTCGCTCGACGAAAAGATCTCTTCGGTGGGGAAGCCCCCGTCGATCACCAGATCGAAGCCGACCGTCATCCAGTCGCCGCGAGCGACGGTGGGCTGGTTCTGCACCACGGCGGCGAACTCGATGATGAACCACTCGGCGTCGCTGTCGCCATCGTTGTTGATGACGGAACCGAAGTCGAACCTCAGCATGCGGGTGCCGCCGTCGAACGACACCCGTCCGGCCGGAAACGCCAGGCTGGGAGTGGACGTGTTGGTGATGCCGGCGAAGTCGCCGTTGAGGCTGGGCAGCGTGTTGGCGAGGTACGACACGTACGCGCTGCCCGCCACGTACTCCATCTCGGCGGGTACCACGTGGTCGACCGTGAGAGTGATGGTGGTGGACTCCTGCATCTCGAACTCGATTCGGAACACGACTTCTTCGCCGACGGCCAGCGGCACTTCGTCGCCGGGCGCTCCCGATGTCTCCGGAGTGGACGGCTCGCTCGTCGACTCGACGGAGAACACTGCCGGGTCGGGGGCGGCCCCAACCGTCGAAGCGACGGGTACCACCAGCGCCGATCCGGCCAGGCCAGCCACCAGCGCAACGACCTTTACACAACGCCGCAGTACTCGCATCCGGTTCCTCCCGTGAACG
>DMQJ01000055.1:2355-2756 GCA_003455715.1 Acidimicrobiaceae bacterium
CGCATCCGGTTCCTCCCGTGAACGTCGGCCGTCGGCGACCCAGCCATCTCGGCTCCGCGACCCCTGGGCCAATGTAGCTAACGTCGCCCGCATGACCGAGTACCTGCGCGAGGCGGAGCAGTTCCTGGCAGAGCACTGGCGGCCGGGGGTCGACGCGCAGCTGTGGCGGGAACTCGTGGTGGACCATCGCTGGGCAGCGTTACGTTGGCCGAGCCAGTGGTACGGCCGCGACCTCACCGACGACCAGGCCAAAGAAGTGGAAAGCCTCTTCCGGGCGGCGGGTGCCCCCGGCCCCGGGCAAGACGTGTACAACCTCTGGGCGGGCACGATGCTGGCGTTCGGCAGCGACGAGTTGAAGGCCGAGTTCATGCGTCCCCTGTTGCTCGACCAGGTGGCGATGT
>DMQJ01000055.1:3100-3427 GCA_003455715.1 Acidimicrobiaceae bacterium
CTCATCGCCCGCACCGACTGGGACCAACCCAAGCACCGCGGCATCACGTTCTTCTGGCTCCCGATGCGCCAGCCCGGGGTCGAGGTACGGCCGCTGCGCCAGGCCACCGGCGACGCCCGGTTCAACGAGGTGTTCATCACCGACGCACGCGTGCCCGACACGCACCGGCTCGGTGAGTTGAACAAGGGCTGGTGGGTGCTGCAAACGGCGCTCGCGTACGAGCGGGCAACGATGGGTGTGTCGCGCCGGGGTGGCGAGAGCGGCGGTGTTCGAGGCGCCACCGCAGCGGCCCACGGCGACATCCCCACACCCGACATCTCACTCGTC
>DMQJ01000313.1:0-502 GCA_003455715.1 Acidimicrobiaceae bacterium
GTAGGGGCCGCCAACATCACGGTCTCGATGCCAGCTGCGTCGGCTGCCTCGCACCACGGGCCTGACTCTTCGAGCGGCAGGTCGGGCACGATGGCCGCCACGATGCCCGCTTGAGCCAGTTGCGCAGCGAACCGCTCGTGGCCAGCATGGTGCACGGTGTTGTAGTAGAGCATCACGGCCAGCGGCACCTGCACGTCGAGCTCTCGGGCCTCGTGCAGGATGCTCACCGGCGTGGCCCCACCGTCGAGCGCCATCTGCGACGCCTGCTGAATGACCGGCCCGTCCATGACTGGGTCGCTGAACGGAATGCCGATCTCGATGGCATCGGCACCTGCGGCCACCGCGGCTCGCAGGGCATCCTGCCAGCCGGGGAAGCCTCCGGTGAGATACGGCACCAGCAGCTTGCGGCCCGCGGCCCGCTTGGCCCGAAACTCGGTCTCCATTGCCCCATGCGCACGCACGTCGTTCACAGCTTCAACACATCCATCATCTGGGCGACGTC
>DMQJ01000313.1:700-935 GCA_003455715.1 Acidimicrobiaceae bacterium
GGGCGACGTCTTTGTCGCCGCGGCCGGACAGGTTCATCAGCACGGTCTGGCCGCGCAGCTCGGGGGCCGCGCGCACGATCCAGGCCAGCGCATGCGCCGGCTCAAGTGCGGGGATGATGCCCTCGGTTCGCGACAACAGCTGAAAGGCTTCCACCACCTCGGCGTCGGTGACGTTGGGGTACTCAGCTCTGCTGATGGACGCGAGGTAGGAGTGCTCGGGGCCCACGCCCGGGTA
>DMQJ01000313.1:1172-12251 GCA_003455715.1 Acidimicrobiaceae bacterium
GCCCACGCCCGGGTAGTCGAGGCCAGCAGAGATGCTGTGTGCCTCCTGCACCTGGCCGTACTCGTCTTGCATCAGATAGCTGCGCATGCCGTGCACCACACCAGGCTGTGCCCGGGCAACGGCCGCTCCCCCGGCAGGCTCGACGCCCACCAGGCGAGTGCGATGGTCGACGAAGCCGCTGAACAGGCCGATGGCGTTGGAGCCGCCACCCACGCACGCCACCGCCACGTCCGGCACGTCGCCCAGCAGCTCGATGCACTGCTCGCGAGCTTCGTCACCGAGCACCCGGTGGAACTCGCGCACCATCCACGGGTACGGGTGCGGACCCATGACCGAGCCGAGGCAGTAGTGGCTGGTCTCCACCGTGGCCACCCAGTCGCGCATTGCTTCGTTGACGGCATCCTTCAGCGTGCGGCTGCCACTGTGCACGGCCTCCACCTCGCTGCCCAGCAGCTTCATGCGGAACACGTTGAGCGCCTGACGCTCGACGTCGACGGCGCCCATGTAGACCTTGCACTCCATGCCGAACAGGGCGGCCGCGGTGGCGGAGGCAACGCCGTGCTGGCCAGCCCCAGTTTCGGCCACCAGGCGCTTCTTGCCCATCCGCTTGGCAAGCAGGGCCTGGCCGAGCACGTTGTTGATCTTGTGCGAGCCGGTGTGGTTGAGATCCTCCCGCTTCAACACGAGCCGGATGCCCAACTGCTCGCCGAGGTTCTTGCACTCAGTGAGCATCGAAGGGCGCCCCGCGTAGGTGCGCAACACATGGTCGAGTTCGGCGCGAAACACGGGGTCGGCCCATGCTTCGGCGAACGCGACCTCCAGTTCCTGGCACGCAGGCACCAGGGTCTCAGGAACGAAACGACCACCAAACTCGCCGAAACGGCCGGTGGCCGACGGCTCGGCCATCAGCGACATCAGTACTCCTCGTCGTCAGCCCAGTCGTAGGGCATTGCATCGGGCCCCAGGTGCTGCGTGGGAGCAGCCGCCCGTGCCCGTTCGATGAAGGCCTTCACCTTCAGTGCGTCCTTACGGCCCGGGGTCTTCTCCACGCCGCTGGCCACGTCGACACCCCACGGGCGAACCGCACGCACGGCATCGGCCACATTGTCGGGGTCGAGGCCCCCAGCAAGGATGAGTCGCGGACCCTCGGCCACCTCATCCATCAGCGACCAGTCGAACACCTTGCCCGAGCCCGGGTTGGGACCCTCCACCATGATGAGATCGGTGCCGAAGTCGGCCGCACGCCGTGCATCGGGCGAACCCGCCACCACCACTTTCACCACCCAGCGAATCTGCTGGCAGACTTCGGCCACCATCGCCGGCGTCTCGTGCCCGTGCAGCTGAGCAGCCTTGAGACCCGCTCGGTTCACGGTGTCGATGACACGCGACGGGTGCTCGTCGCGGAAGACGCCCACGGTGAGAATCTCGGGGGGCAGCCGACGCGTGATGTCGTACACCTGCGATGCAGCCACCTGGCGAGGCGACGGGGCGAAGATGAACCCGACCGCGTCGGCACCCATGGCGACCGCGAGGAGAGCGTCGTCCTCGTTGGTGATCCCACAGATCTTCACGAACATGCAGGGCAACGGTACCCCGGTCGCGAGCGCCGATGCCGCATCCATTGACGCAATGACAGGGGTGGAAGCGATACCACCCTGAGGCGCGCGGGTGGCCCGCCGAGCAGTGGGCTAAGAGCCGATGAGTTCGCCGATGGCGGCGGCGGGGTCGCCGGAGGTCACCAGGGTCTCACCCACCAACACGGCGTGGTAGCCCGCGTGGTGCAACGCGGCGGCGTCGTCGGCGCCACGCACACCGCTCTCGGCCACCTTCACCACATGGTCGGGCATCACCCCAGCCATGCGCAGCGCGCGCTCGTGGTCGACCTGGAACGTCACCAGGTCGCGTTGGTTGACCCCGATGAGCGTCGCACCGGCCGCCAACGCCACCTCCAGTTCGGGTTCGTCGTGGATCTCGACGAGCACGTCGAGGCCGATCTCGGTGGCCAGTTGGTGAAAGCCGACGAGTTCGGAGCGGCTCAGAGCGGCGGCGATGAGCAGCACGCAGTCGGCGCCCATCAGCCGGGCGTCGAGCACGTCGAGTTCGCTGACGGTGAAGTCTTTCCGCAGCACCGGCAGGCTGCAGGCGCCACGGGCCACCTGCAGATCGGTGACCGACCCGCCGAAGAACTCCTCGTCGGTGAGCACCGACAGGCACGAAGCCCCGCCGCGTTCGTAGTCGCGCGCCAACAGCGCTGGGTCGAGGCCCGCGTTGAGATCGCCCTTGGAAGGCGACCTGCGCTTCACCTCACTGATGACCGCCAGCCGCTCCTGACCGGCAAGGGCGGCCCGGAACCCACGAGTGGGGGCCATCGCACGAGCGTGTTCGTGCAGCGTCGCAGCCGACCGACGATCGGCTGCCGCGACCTCGCGATGGCGATCGAGAATGCGATCGAGGTAGGTGGCCACTCGAGGCTCAGAGCCCCTTGCCGTCCAACGGTTCGAGGAACTGCAACGACGGTGCACCGGCAAGCAGCGGCCCGAGCTGCGGGCCGAGGGCCTTGAACCAGTCGGCCGACGAGTGCGCAACGAGGGCGTCGTTGTCGGTGTAGAGCTCGTACATGAACAGCGCGTCGGGGTCTTTCGGGTCGGCGAGGAGGATGTAGAGCTCGGTGCCGTCCTCACTGCGGGTGTTGGCGATGGCGCCCTTCAGCACCTCGACTGCCGCGTCGCGCTTGCCGGGCTGCACCGGGATCCGTGCCCACACTGACAGCTTGCTCATCACACTCTCCTGCTCGTTCGGTGCCGCCCGATGGGCGGCATGTCAGGGAGGCACCGTACCAGCGTGGCACCATGAGCCTGTGGCCGAAGCGGAACGCACTGTCGTGATCATCGAGGACGACCCGAGCATCGCCGACCTGCTCGACCTGTACCTGCGCGAGGGTGGCTTTCGTCCGCTGCAGGCCGCCTCGGGGATGAGGGGCCTCGAGCTTGTCGAGCAGCATCAGCCCGCACTCGTCGTGCTCGACATCGGCCTGCCCGACATCGACGGGTTCGAAGTGTGCCGCCGCATTCGAGCCCGCAGCAGCGTGCCCGTGCTGTTCCTCACCGCTCGCGATGGCGAGATCGACCGCGTGCTCGGACTCGAACTCGGTGCTGACGACTACGTGGTGAAGCCGTTCTCTCCGCGGGAGTTGGTGGCCCGCGTGAAGGCCATCCTCCGCCGCGGCCAGCCGCCAGCACCAGCTGCAGCGACCACCCTCTCGGTGGGCGAGATGGTCGATGTCGACGTGGCGCGGCGAGAAGCGCGCGTTCGCGGGGTCGCCATACCGCTGGCCACCAAGGAATTCGACCTGCTGGCTCACTTCGCCCGCAACCAAGGCCTCGCGCTCTCCCGCCAACAGCTCCTCGATGCCGTGTGGGGTGCCGATTGGTACGGCGACGATCGCACCGTCGATGTACACGTGCGCCAGCTTCGTAAGAAGCTCGGCGACGATCTGCCGCTGGCCACCGTGTGGGGCGTCGGGTACCGCCTCGGCTGACAACGGATGCGCCTCACACTTCGCTCACATCTCGCGGGTAGGACGGGGCAATGACCCGCCGCCTGGCCCTCGTCATTGTCGGCGTCGTGGTGGCCACCCTGCTCCTGGCCGGAGCCGGCACGCTCGTTCTGGCCACGGCGCGGGCCCGCAGCGCCACCGAAGCGGAGCTCCGCGGACATGCCGCAGACACGGCGGCGGTCATCGACGACCTGCTCGACACGGGGCAAGCACCCGACACTCCGGAGGGTCAGCGTCTGCTGCGCCTTCGGGTCCGCGCGCTCAACCAGCTGCGGGCGCTGTTGCCGTTCGACGAGATCACGGTGCTTGTCGTTCAGCCCGATGGCAGCGTCGACGTCTCGGGCCTCCCCCAACAGATGGAGGGCACCGCACTCGACATCGACGACGTGCTTCGCGGCACGGTCCAGTCGGGTACCAACGACCGCACCGCGTGGGCTGCTGCCGCCGCAAGCACGAGCGGACCAGGCGGCCGCACCTATGTGGTGGTACTCACCGAGCGAGTCGACGCCGGCCTCGGGCCGGCGGTGCGCCTCTTCGTGTGGGCTGGCGCCATCACCATCGCGTTGGGCCTCGTGGCTGCGCTCCTGCTGGGCCGACACCTCACCCGACCGATCCGTGATGCCGCCGTGGCAGCTCGGCACATTGCGGGCGGCAAGCTCTCCACCAGGGTGGAGCAGCCACCGGCCAGTCGCACCGACGAGCTTGCCGACCTGCAGCGAAGCATCAACGACATGGCTGCCACCCTCGAACGGTCGCGGGGCCTAGAACAGCAGTTCCTGCTGTCGGTGAGCCACGACCTTCGAACCCCGCTGACCTCCATCCGCGGCTTCGCTGAGGCCATTGGCGACGGAGCGGGAGACCCTCAGCAGGCGGCAACGGTGATTCGTCGAGAGACGGCACGCCTCGAACGCTTGGTGGCCGACTTGCTCGACCTGGCCAAGCTGCAGTCTCGATCGTTCACCTTCAACAACGTGGCGCTCGACATGGCCGCCGCAGTGCACACGGCGGCGCGGAGCGCCGCGGGCGCCTACGACCGCGTCAGCGTCACCGCCCGTGCGAGTGGGCCGCTGATGGTGCACGCCGACCCCGACCGTGTGCACCAGGTACTCGCCAACTTGGCGGAGAACGCCGCGAAGTATGCCCGTGCCTCCGTCACCATCTCCGCTGCAGCCGACGGCGCCGATGTCGTGGTGTGGGTCGACGACGACGGGCCAGGCATCGCCGCCCACGATCTGCCGCACGTGTTCGAGCGGCTCTACGTGGCCCGGCATGTGCCGGAACGGCGCGAGAACGCCAGCGGGCTCGGCCTGGCCATCGTGCACGAACTGGTGGAAGGTATGAGCGGCACCGTGCACGCAGGCTCGTCACCTTCCGGCGGAGCGAGGCTGTCGTTCCGACTCCCCCGTCTCATGCAGCCCTGAGGGCTCAGAACCCCAGTCGGTTCGCCACTTCGCCCAGCAGGCTGTCGATGGGCACTCGCACCTGCTCGGTGGTGTCGCGGTCGCGGATGGTGACCGCGCCGTCTTCCAGCGAGTCGAAATCGACGGTGACGCACAGCGGTGTGCCGATCTCGTCCTGGCGGCGATAGCGCTTGCCGATCGACTGCGTGTCGTCGTAGTCGACCATGTACCGGTCGGCGAGCGCACGGTGCACCTCACGCGCCAACGGAGTGAGCGTGTCCTTCTTGCTCAGCGGCAGCACCGCAACCTTGTACGGCGCGAGACGCGGGTGAAGGCGGAGAATGGTTCGCGCTTCACCGCCCACCTCATCTTCGTCGTAGGCCGCAAGCAGGAACGCCGCCATCGCCCGGTTCACACCGGCGGCGGGCTCGATGACGAACGGCACGTAGCGCTCGTTGGTGGCCTGGTCGAAGTAGTCGAGCTTCTCGCCGCTGTGGTTGGCGTGCTGGGTGAGGTCGTAGTTGGTGCGTTGGGCCACGCCCTCCAACTCGCCCCAGCCCCACGGGTAGCGGAACTCGATGTCGCTGGTGCCTGCCGAGTAGTGGCTGAGTTCGTCGGCGTCGTGCGCTCGCAGCATCAGCATGTCGGCGGGGATGCCGAGGTCGATGTACCACTGAAGACGGGCGTTGCACCAGTACTCGTACCACTGGGCGCTCTCGGCCGGCGGCACGAAGAACTCGAGCTCCATCTGCTCGAACTCGCGGGTGCGGAAGATGAAGTTGCCGGGGGTGATCTCGTTGCGGAAGCTCTTGCCCACCTGGGCGATGCCGAACGGCGGCTTCTTGCGGCTGGTCTGCAGCACGTTGGTGAAGTTGACGAACATGCCCTGCGCCGTTTCGGGACGCATGTACACCTCGGCGCCGCTGCCTTCCACCGGGCCGGCGTACGTCTTGAACATCAGGTTGAACGCCCTCGCCTCGGTGAACGAACCGACGGCGCCGCAGTTGGGGCACACGTTGGGGTCGGTGAGGTGGTCTTCACGGAAGCGCTGCTTGCACTTGGTGCAGTCGACGAGCGGGTCGCTGAAGTTGGCCAAGTGACCGCTGGCTTCGAACACCTGCGGCGGGGCAAGAATGGCGGCGTCGATGAGCACCACGTCGTCGCGTTGCTGCACCATCGTGCGAATCCAGGCCTCGCGCACGTTGCGCAGCATCAGCGAGCCGAGCGGTCCGTAGTCGTAGCTGCTGCGGAAACCGCCGTAGATCTCGGCCGACGGGTAGACGAAGCCGCGTCGCTTGCAGAGATTGACGATCTGGTCGAGTTCGGTGGCAGCCATAGCCCTCAAAGGCTACGGGTCGCTGCCGTGTGGCCGCGAAGTCATTTGCGAAAAGCGCGAGGATGGGCGGAGCTCAGCCTCGTACCGGTTGCATCCGGAACGAAAGGAACCACCGATGAATGCCCGACACCGCACCCTCCTCCTACTCCCAGCTCTTGCGGGTCTCGCCGTGGCCTGCAGCAGCGAAGCCTCAGTTGGGGGTGGTTCCACCAGCTCCACGTCATCGGTAGCGGTCGATTCGACGTCCACCACCGCCGTCGACTCCAGCACCTCCGCACCTTCGTCCTCGGTCGAACCGACAGCGAGCACTGCCGTACCCACCACCGCTCCTGCGCCCACCGCTGCACCCACCACCGCACCGGCCTCGGCGTTCCTGCTCAGCACCGGAATCGGCACGGCCGCCTTCGGCGACACCGACGACGTGGTGGTGCCGTACCTCTCGGGGGCGTTCGGCGGCATCGCCACCGACAGCTCCGCCACCTTCCCCGTCAACGTGGGCGTCGACCAGTGGCAGAACGCCGATGGTGATCTCGAGTACACGGCCCAGTACCAGCGCACGGTGTGCTTCTCCAATGCCCTGTGCGCCAGCTTCGGTGGGCCGAGCACCGCCGACCTGCGCTTTACGGGCTGGTGGATCGACGAAGCCCGTGCTCCGTTCGCCGAGACCACCGAGGGGATCCGCATCGGCGACACGTGGGCGAGCCACCTCGGCGACATCGCCCGGCGCGCCGGCGGCTGCTACAGCTACGGCTACGGCGACACCGCCGGTGGCATCTTCCTGGGGATGAGTTCTTCCGGCGAGATGTTCAACTACTACGACGACAGCACGAGCACGTGGCTCGATGGCAACCCCGATCCGGCATTGGTGACGGTGGCCTACATGGAGGCGGGCGACCTCGTCCGCTTCCTGTACGACGACTGCTGACCCGGTTAGGCGACGGCGGCCCTAGTGGCGTTCGAACATCGCCACGGTGCGCAACCGTCGCTCGATGTGATGCTCCAACGCCTTGGTGGCGTGTGCCGCGACCTCGTGGGTGACGGCCGACGCTGGCACCTCCAACGCATCGTTGAGGCGGCCACCGAGGATCATCCGCATCAGCTCCAAGGCCTCGGCGCTGAGTGGCGCGCCGCTTCGGCAACTGCGGCACAGCACACCGCCGTGCTGCATGTCGAAGGCAACGATCGGTCCCGGTTCGCCGCATCGCACGCACGCATCGAGCTCGGGGCGCACGCCTTCGGCAGCGAGCAGCTTCCAATAGAACGCAGGCACCACGAGCGGACCGCTGCGCTCGGCGACCGTGCGCAACGCTCCTACCACCATCCGGTAGAGGTGTGGCGCCGGCTCGCGCTCCACCGTCATCTGATCGGCGGCCTCAAGGACTGCGATGCCGTTGGTGAGGTGGTCGAGGTCGGCCACCAGCGGGGCGCGGCTCTCCACCGAGTCGGCCTGGCTGATGATGTCGAGGTCGCGGCCCTCCGCCAGCAGGAGCCGAACGTGGCTCATGGGCTCGAGTCGGGCCCCGAATTTCGACGTGGTCTTGCGGACCCCTTTGGCCACCGCCCTGACCTTGCCGTGCTCCTCGGTGAGCAGCACCACGATGCGATCAGCCTCGCCCAGCTTGTAGGTACGCAGGACGACAGCGGTGTCGCGATATTGGCGGCGGGCCACGCGCCCTCAGTCGATGCCGCCGAAGCGGCGGTGTCGGCGGGCAAAGGTGGCGAGGGCGTCCTCCACATGCTGCGCCGCGAGTTGCTCCCACGGCACGTCGATGAACACCAACTCGCTGTAGGCGAGCTCCCACACGAGTGACGGCGGCAGTGCGTTGGGTGGCCCGAGCACCACCACGAGATCGGGATCCGCCTCGGCCGGTCGGTTGAGATGGGCGTCGAGCCGCTCGGCTGTGATTGCGCCCGTTGCCGCCAACACGGCACGAGCGGCCGCTGCGAGGCGTTCGCGTCCATCCCCCACGGGATCGGCGACCACACGACAGCCGCCCACCTCCACCTCCCGAGTGACCAGCGGCGACGGCGACGCGGGCAGCGGGCCGTACGGACGCATCGTGAGCCAATTGGCCCCGGCATGGTCAGCGACTTTACCCAGGTCGTCGAGCACGGCATCCCATGACTGGTCGGAGAGGTCCTGCCAGGACGCAGGCGTGCCACCCACCACGATGATGTGGCGCACCCGCGGAGCCGACTCGGCAGTCATGGGACTCATTGTCCCACGTGGACAGGTGGCGCGCCGCACATCAGGCGCACTACCGACGACGGTTCAGGACGTCATGCCGTTGAGACCCACCAGGCCACGCGCCAGCTCGATCTCGCCCATGTGGCGCAGACCGTGCTGGTAGATCCAGCACTCGGTGGCGTCGAGCAGGGTGATGCCCTGCTCGCCTGCCACTCGGGCGCTGTAGGTGCTGGCGATCTGCGGCGGGAACGGCCGGTTGATGACCACACGATCGAGTTCGGCGGGGTCGAGTTCGGCGAGCCACGCCTCGGTGCGGGCGAACACCGCCGCCATGTACTCCTTGAAGGCCTCATAGTCGCCGATGCGCTGGTACACCATCTCGTCGACCGTGCGGTGTTTGCCATGGTCGTTGATCGACATCTGCACCTTGGCCTGCCACTCGTCGTTCCAGATCGGGGTGGCGCCGGTCATCAGCATGAACGAGGCATCCATCATGTTGACGATGTGGAACAAACAGAACGCGATCGGCACCACACCCTCGCGCTCGAAGTGATTGACGTGCTCGATGTCCATCGTGGCGGTGGCGTCTTCGTAGAGCGAGTGCAGGGCGCGCATACGGCGGCGGAGCGAATCGAGGACGAGGGCGGAGGACGGATCGGCGGCCATGCAACGTACCGTATCATTTGACAGTCATTATGACAAGAGTTAGGTTTGCGGCATGCAGCGAGCAGCACTCTGGTCGAGCCCGTGGGCAGCCGAAGACGGTGGCCCCACCCGCTCCGCAGCGGCACCGGGGCCGCGAGGGCTCGCTCTGGGCACGCCCGGTCGCTCACTGTCGGCCACATCGCGGATGGCGATGGTGTCCACCATGGTCGTGCTCCGCGAGCCCGACGAAGTGTTTCTGCTGTGCCACACCGGCGGCGATGCTGCGGTGAGTTGGGTAGAGCAGATACACCCGCTCACGCTCGAGACCCTCCACCGCTCGCCCGACCTTGCGGGTGGGCCCACGTGGCCGGGCGGCCTTGCCGCCCACGCCGACGGCTCACTCCACGTGGTGTTCGGCAACCATGCCCATCGGTTGTCGGCGAGCTTGGCCGTCGAGGCGTCGGTCACCCTCCCCCGCCACCGGCCGTACAACAGTTTCGTCACCCTGCCCGACGGCCACCTCGTCGCCAAAGACTTCGGCGGGATACTTCCTGGCGGCGTCGCCCCCGGCGGTCCATCCGACACCGAGGTCGTGGTGCTGCGTCCCGACACACTCGCCGTGGCCGCTACGGCCGTGGTGCCCGAGCCCTCGATCGCTCGGCTCAGCGCCGACGGCGACATCGTGTACGTCGTGGGCACCACACGGCTGTGGCGGCTGCACTGGCGTAACGGCGGTCTTGCGCTCGATACGGACTTCGCACCGCACTACGTCACCATGCCGGGCCAGACCTACGGGTGGGATGCCGTGCTCGCGGGTGGAGCGGCCTGGTTCCTCGACAACGGCGAAGGCAGCGAACGCTATGCCGGCACCTTCCGCGGCGTCGGCAGCCACACCACACCCCTGCACCTCGTGCGGGTCGACCTGGGCACGGGAGAGGTCGACCTGCACGAGGTGTGTGGGCTGCCGGGCGGGCTCATCGCCAACCCGCCTGCCATCGATCTGCAACGTCAACGAGCCGTCGGTTACGACAGCGGCAACGGCGTGGTCACGGGGTTTCGCCTCGACGGACAGCATCGGGTCGACGGCATCGCCTGGCAGCGCCACCTCAACCACGGCGCCCACCCGTTGCGATTCGAGGCCACCGGCGAACTGTTGTTGCTCGATCACCGACCCGAGGAGGGCGGCGAGCAGGCAGTGGTGCTCGACATCGTCGAGGGCCGCGAGTTGGGCAGGGTCGCCACCGGTAGCCCGGTGCAGTCGGTGGTGTTCACCGCCCCCGGCTGGCACGACGACGCGTACATCTGCTCGTTCACCACGCTCACCCGCATCGTGGCGTGAGCCGCGCCGACGGCGGCAGTAGCGTTGCCTCGATGAACGCCACGCAGCCCGCTCCTCCGCTGGTGCACGTCGCGGCCATCATGGACGGCAACGGGCGGTGGGCCAAGAGCCGCAACCTGCCGCGCACCGAGGGGCACACCGAGGGCGAAGAAAACCTTGCTCGCCTGGTGCGTGTGGCGGTGACCCGCAACGTCGGCTGGCTCACGGTGTTCGGCTTCAGCACCGAGAACTGGGTGCGTCCGCGCACCGAAGTGCGGCACATCCTCGGTCTGCACAGGAAGCTGTTCGGCCGAGTGGCTGAGCTCAATGAACTCAACGTGCGCATTCAATGGATGGGCAGGCCGTTCGACAGCCCCGATGCCCGTACGCCGAAGTACGTGCAGCGAGCCATCCGCAAGGCCATTGCCGACACCGCCAGCAACACGGGAATGGTGCTGACGGTGGCCTTCGACTACGGCAGTCATGCAGAAATGGTGTGGGCCATGCAGCGGGCAGCGGAGGGCGGCGCCATCACGGTCGACACCGTCTCGCAGCACCTCTATCTGCCCGACCTCCCGCCCGTCGACGTGCTCGTGCGCACCTCCGGCGAGGTGCGCATCAGCAACTTCATGCTGT
>DMQJ01000163.1:0-256 GCA_003455715.1 Acidimicrobiaceae bacterium
CTTCAGAAGAACGGCTTCCCCGACCGGGGTGACTACAACCAGGTTGCCAACTACGCCCTCACCGAGACGTCGATCAACATCAGCATCGGCGACAAGGCACCGGCCGACTACATCGGCCTGGTCCAGTCGCAGATCGCCTCGGGCAAGCTCGTGCTGGGTGAGATCGTGGATGCCGCTGACCTGGAGAAGAACCTCGCCGAGAACGCCGTCCCGTCCTCCATCGGCTCGGTGACGGCCGAGTCGTACCCCGAGTTCC
>DMQJ01000163.1:502-663 GCA_003455715.1 Acidimicrobiaceae bacterium
TGACCCTGGGCATGACGTACGATCGGCCCATGACCGAGTCGGGGCCGCGGAGGGGCGGCGTTACGCCTGCCATCGACCTGACGAGCCTGGTCAAGTCCCGCCAACGAGTAGTCGATCACGGGGAAGTGTTCACACCGTCGTGGCTGGTGGAGGACATGCTT
>DMQJ01000163.1:874-1406 GCA_003455715.1 Acidimicrobiaceae bacterium
TCGTGGCTGGTGGAGGACATGCTTGACCTCGTCAAGGGAGAGTCCGAGCGGATCGACTCACGCTTCCTCGAACCTGCCTGCGGGTCCGGCAATTTCCTCGTGCCTGTCTTGCGTCGAAAGCTGGCAACGGTTCACGAGAAGTTCGCCGCCAGCGACTTCGAGAAGCGGCACCACGCCCTCCTGGCGCTCATGTCGATCTACGGCATCGAGTTGCTCCAGGACAACGCCGAGGAGTGTCGCCGGAACCTGCTCGACACCTTGTTCGACTTCCTCGGGGCGGTCGGCGACGAGTGGTTCGGAGCGGCTCACGTCGTGGTCCACGCAAACATCGTTCGGGGAGACGCGCTCGACATGACGACGGCGACTGGCGAGCCGATCACCTTTCCTGAGTGGGGGTATCTCGGCAAGGGGAAGTACCAGCGGCGCGACTTCCGCTATCACACCCTCACACAGTTGTCGTCCTTCGAGCCGGACACTCTGTTCGGTGACTCCGGAAGCCATGAGATCTTCACGCCCTGGAAGACGTACCCAC
>DMQJ01000163.1:1571-7956 GCA_003455715.1 Acidimicrobiaceae bacterium
GCTCTTCCGATCTCACGCCCTGGAAGACGTACCCACCGATGACCGTGTTGGAGATCTGCAAGTGAGCCAGGCACCGCTCGCGTTCCAGGGTCGCAACCCGGACGTGTTGACGTGTATCGCCAACCTGTCGAACGACGAGGTGTTCACTCCGCCCGAGTTGGCAAACCAGATGCTGGACGCCGTCGAGCAGGCGTGGGCAGAAGCGAACGGTGGAGCGAACATCTGGGCCGACGGCACGGTCAGGTTCCTCGACCCGTTCACGAAGTCGGGCGTCTTTCTTCGGGAGATCTCCAAGCGCCTCGTTGCCGGTTTGGTGGAGGAGATCCCTGACCTCAACGAGCGAGTGGACCACATCCTCACGAAGCAGGTCTACGGGATCGCCATTACCGAACTGACCAGTCTTCTCGCTCGACGGAGCCTCTACTGCTCCAAGTGGGCGAACGGCACGCACTCGATCGCAAGGTCGTTCACGACGGCGCACGGAAACATCCTGTACGAGCCGACCGCCCACTCCTGGATTGATGCCAAGTGCAGATTCTGCAGCGCCCCCAAGGCACTCTTCGACCGCGGTGACAGTCTGGAGTCGCACGCCTACGCGTTCGTACATGCGGACGACATCACCGCAGCGATCGCAGCAATGTTCGGAGACAAAATGAAGTTCGACGTGATTGTGGGTAACCCGCCATACCAAATGACCGGCGGCGCGGGCGGTACCAATGACTCACCGCTCTACAACTTGTTCGTCGAGCAAGCCAAGAGGCTGGAACCCCGGCTTCTGTCGATGGTTATCCCTTCTCGCTGGATGGCGGGTGGGAGGGGGCTTGATCGCTTTCGTTCCGAGATGCTGGGAGACGAACGAGTGCGGGTACTCGTTGACTACGAGAACGCCAAGGAACTGTTCCCTACGATCGGCATCATCGGCGGTGTGTGCTACTTCCTGTGGGACTATGGCAACCCGGGGCCATGCGTCTGCACGTACCACCGCAATGGCGAGACGATCGGACCGACCGAGCGCACACTCGGCGAGTTCGATGTGTTCGTCCGTGATCCGCGTGCCCTAAGCATCCTGCGCAAGGTGCGGGCGTTCGACGAGCCGACCTTTGATTCCCTGGTGAGTGGAGACACGCCTTTCGGCCTTGCGACGAACTTCACGGGGTACAAGCGGGGGGTAGCCCCCCGCGGCGACGAGTTACTACTCTTCGCCAACGTCGGCACCACCCGAGTCAACGGTGCTCTATCACGAAGCGCCGTTACGAAGAACTCTCACCTCATCGACGTGTGGAAGGTGTTTCTGCCTGTGGCTGGATCGGGCCGCGAGCGCGAGCGAAGCGGCGTGGATCTGGTGCTCGGGCCGTCCATCGTTGCCGGTCCAGGCACAGCGTGCACGCAGACGTACTTGGTCGCAGGGGCGCTCGACTCTCAGGACGCTGCCCAGAGCGTCGCCTCGTACCTGCGCACGCGGTTTGCGCGGCTCCTGATCTCACTCCGTAAGCCCAGCCAGCATGTGTTCCGCGGTATGTATCGGTGGGTGCCGCAGCAGAACTGGGATCGACGGTGGACCGACTCGGACCTGTATGCCAAGTACCGAATCTCCGAGCCGGAGGTGGCCTACATAGAGTCGATGATTCGACCCATGGACCCGCCCGGTGAGTAGCCGCCCTATCGAGGACCTGCTGCCGGAGCGGCCCGAGGCTCGGCTGCGGATCTACGCATGGTCTACGCCTGATATCCCGAAGTACGCCGGTTGCCTCAAGGTGGGCCAGACCACCCAGGACGTGAACGTCCGGATCAAGCAGTCGCACGGCCAGGCGAAGTTCGAGTATGTGCTGGAGGTGGACGAGCCAGCCGACCGTGAGGACGGCTCGTACTTCAGGGACAGCACCGTTCGTGAGCGGTTGAAGGCGAAGGGTTTCGAGAACGTCGAACTCGAATGGATGCGCTGCGCTGCCAGCGATGTGCTGTCGGTCATCAAGGAGTTGCGCACCGGGGTGACGGTCGAGGGCACCCGTCACGAGGACTTCCCGATGCGGGCCGAGCAGGCCGAAGCGGTGGAGCGAACTGTCGAGTACTTCGAGTCGATCTGGGCGGAGAACAAGGAGGCCGTGCCCCGCTTCCTCTGGAACGCCAAGATGCGGTTCGGCAAGACCTTCGCCACCTACCAACTCGCCAAGCGGCTAGGAGCAAAGAAGGTTCTCGTCGTGACCTTCAAGCCAGCCGTGGAGGACGCCTGGCAGATCGACCTTCAGAACCATGTGGACTTCGAGGGCTGGCAGTACCTGTCGCGGGCCAATGGCGGCGATCCAATGAAGGCGAACAAGAAGCGCCCCCTCGTCTACTTCGGCTCGTTCCAGGACCTGCTCGGCAGAGACCGGGCCACCGGGCGGATCAAGCCCAGGAACGAGTGGCTCCACTGGGTTACCTGGGACCTCGTGGTGTTCGACGAGTACCACTTCGGCGCATGGCGGGACAACGCCAAGGAATTGTTCGAGGGCGAGGACGACGAGGTCGCCAAGAAGGAACTCGCAGCCGAGTACGCGGCAGTGCTCGACGAGTTCCAGGAGGGCCTTGACGAGCTGTCCGGCGACGAGACCGACTTCCTGCCGATCTCGACCCGGGCCTACCTGTACTTGTCGGGGACACCGTTCCGGGCGTTGGCGACGGGCGAGTTCATCGAAGAGGCGATCTTCAACTGGACCTACACCGACGAGCAACGAGCCAAACAACAGTTCGCTGACGAGCACCCGGACGAGTGGAACCCGTACGCAGCGTTGCCCGAGATGCGGCTCCTCACCTATCAGATGCCCGACGAGCTACTCGCCATTGCGCATCAAGGCGAGTTCGACGAGTTCGACCTCAACGCCTTCTTCGAGGCCACCGGCCGGGGAACGAAAGCGGAGTTCAAGCACAAGGCTGACGTACAGAAGTGGCTCGACATCATCCGCGGTGCCCACCTGCCCACCCAGGTGAGTGCGCTGAAGTCGGGGACCCGGCCGCCGTTCCCGTACTCGGACGTGCGGCTGTTGCCGTACATGCAGCACTCGTTCTGGTTCCTGCCGAACGTCGCAGCGTGTCACGCAATGGCGAACCTGCTCCGGGAGCAGCACAACGTTTACTGGCACGACTACGAGGTCCTCGGCGTCGCTGGCGGTGACGCCGGCATCGGCCTGGCCGCGCTGCCCCCGGTCCGCAAGGCGATCGGGTCCGGGTTCGACACGAAGACGATCACCTTGTCGTGCGGCAAACTGACCACCGGCATCACGGTGCCCCAGTGGTCGTCGATTCTGATGCTCCGCAACCTCAAGTCGCCCGAGACGTACTTCCAGGCCGCGTTCCGAGTGCAGTCACCGTGGTCGATCAAGAACCCGAACGGCGACAACCCGCACGAGGAAGCCGTCATCAAGCCGGTGTGCTTCGTGTTCGACTTCGCCCCTACCCGTGCGCTGCGCCAGATCGCCGACTACGGCGCGGGACTCTCGCCAGAGACACCGAACCCGGAACAGGCGGTGGAGGAACTCGTGAAGTTCCTCCCCGTGCTCGCCTACGACGGCTCGAACATGATCCAGGTCGATGCGGGCGGCATCCTCGACATTGCCATGTCGGGCACCTCGGCGACACTGCTGGCCCGCAAGTGGGAGTCGGCGCTGCTCGTCAACGTGGACAACGACACGCTCCGCAAGATCATGTCCAACCCGGCAGCGATGGACGCTGTGCTCAACATCGAAGGCTTCCGGGCGCTTGGCTCGGGCATCTTCGAGACCGTCGTCAACAAGAGCGAAGCAGTCAAGGAGACCAAGAAGGCGAAGGGCGAGAACCTCACCCCGAGGGAGAAGAAGGAACTCACCGACGAGGAGAAGGAGTACAAGTCGAAGCGCAAGCAGATCCAGGAGAAGCTGATCAAGTTCGCCACCCGCATCCCCGCCTTCATGTACCTGACCGACTACCGCGAGAACACCCTCCAAGACGTGATCACCAAGCTGGAACCAGACCTCTTCAAGAAGGTCACCGGCCTCTCCGTAGACGACTTCCACCTACTCGTGTCGCTCGGCGTGTTCAACTCGACCCACATGAACCAGGCCGTGTTCGCCTTCCGCCGGTACGAAGACGCCTCGCTCTCCTACACCGGCATCGACTCCCACCCCGGCTTGCGCCGCTACGGCCTCTACGACACCGTCGTGGAGCAGCGGCCGTCGGATCAGCTGCGGGAGCTGCTGAAACGCTTCGCTCATCGGACGACCGACTTGGGCGACCCCGGTGTGATGGATGCTGCATGGCGCTGACGGAATGGCTCATCGACAAGTCGGCACTGGTCCGGATAGGCGACGCCAGCGAGGAGTGGACGCGGCGCCTCGAGCGCGGGCTCGTGAGGGTCTCGACCCTGACACTGCTGGAGGTCGGCTACTCGGCGCGCAATGGTGCGGACCATCGCGCCACCCTTGATGAGCCGCCGGTGGCTTGGATGCCCGTTGAGAACCTCACCCCCAAGATCGAAGCTCGTGCCCTTGAGACTGAGCGGCTGCTCGCTGGCCGAGGCCCGCACCGCGCTCCGTCCATTCCTAACCTCCTTATCGCCGCTACGGCGGAACTCACGCAGATGACCGTGCTCCACGCCGACAAGGACTTCGACCTCATCGCCGAGATCACCCAGCAGCCTGTTGAACGTCTGGTGGTCCCGTGATCAATTCAGTGCGTTGAACAACGTTGCGGCCAGCACAATGACGCCGAGCCCTGCGGCCGTCGTGGCGACCGCCAGCAGGAAGTAGCGCACCGTGAGGTTCGCCACGCGTTGACGCAGCGCAGCGCAGATGGATGTCGTGACGGTCGCTGCGGCCACGCTCCACCACCCGGCCGGTTGAAGCGACACGGGAGCGAGTGTGGCGCTCGTGGTGCACATCACGGCCAGAGCGACTGCGGCCGTATCCACCACTCCGTAGATGGCCGGGCGAGCGAACGGGCCATCCTCCGCAAGTTCTGCAATGTCGCGTCGCCGACTGTTGTCCAGCAGCTGCTGATACGCCGACTGGACGGCTTCGGGGTCGATCACCGTCGACTGGTCAAGCAGGAACGGAACGAGATCAGGGCCGCAGCAGAACACGACGTCGGCCTCCTCGCTCGGCTGGGGGCATCTTTCCCGCGCACCCTGACCCCAGATCACAACCACCGCTCGCACGACCGCCTTCGGCCCTAGCCGGGGCCGGAGACGTTGTGCGCCATGCCGAGCCTGAGCGGCGATCGATTCGATGTCAGCGTCTCGCCAGTTGGATCGGTACTTCGTCTCGATCGCGAAGAAGCCACCCGGCCCGAGCGCGACGTGATCAACATCGGATCGCTCCAGCAAGATGTGATTCGCTGTCTTCCAGCCGAGACGTTTCCAGCGGAGGACTCGCAACTCACCTGCGGTCCACTCTTCCGCGGCGATTCCTGTCTGGTGTCCGCTGATGCCTCCGAACCGCACCATGAGGAGGTACAGCCCCCAACCGCATGAGGCGACCGCAGCTCCGATGAGATACGGCCCGAGTTCCGCAGGCAAGAGAAGATGGAAAGAGATGCTGACAGCAGTGGTGATCAACAGGGCCACGCCGATGGTCGCCCTGTTGTTGGACAACCAGGCACGCTGCGCCTCACGAACTCTGCGGCGCGAGTATGCGCCTGCTCTTGAGTCGCTCGTCAGCGATGGAGCTCGCGACCGGTCGCGAGCAGCTTTGCTCGGGGAATTCGTGGGACGAGGCGACAAGTTCTTCTCCGCTCTTTGCAACGCCTATTTATCGGCGTCAGGGCATCGATTCATGACCCGCAGCTCTCTCCGTCCCCTTGGCCAGCGAGGCGCTCTGGGGAGTTCGTCTCCGCACACGTTCTCCCGCTCAAGGTCGTGGCCTGGCAGCACTGGTTGTTTCCACGAGTGGTTTGGCACTGTCGGCCGCCCGTGGGTTACTGGTGCCGCCACGGTGACAAGTGCACTGGCAGCCTTTGGTCCAGGGTGCGTGCTCGGCGGCCTTCTCACAGCGGGGACGTTGGTTGGCGCTGGAGGCGCATCGCTATTGGGCTGGCCGCACCCTCAACGATGGCGGAGTCTGTCGAAGCTGTCGTGGCGAGGCAGTTGATGGCTGCAATCCTCCGGCGGATGCAGGGCGTCGAGCAAGACCCTCAGAC
Organism: Acidimicrobiaceae bacterium; assembly: GCA_003455715.1. Lineage (GTDB taxonomy): Bacteria > Actinomycetota > Acidimicrobiia > Acidimicrobiales > Ilumatobacteraceae > UBA668. The sequence goes on from DMQJ01000163.1 coordinate 7,719, forward strand.
CTGGGTGCTCTGCGCCCGCGCCCGCGGCCGGGCCCGGCTCACACGGTCCGGCGGCGTGATCGACCGACCAGCAGGCCTCCAAGCCCAATCAGCCCGGCCGCGATCCAGAGCGACTGCAGGCTGTCGCTACCAGTCTCCGGGATTCTCGGCGGCTGCACCACCGGCTTCGGGGTGATGGTGATGGTCACGGTTGCTGTGTTGCTCTCGAGCTTTCCGTCGCTGACGGTGTAGGTGAAGG
>DMQJ01000163.1:8171-8473 GCA_003455715.1 Acidimicrobiaceae bacterium
GTGTAGGTGAAGGTGTCGGTGCCGAAGTAGCCGCTGGCGGGCGTGTACACGAACGAGCCGTCGGCAGCAGGCGAGAGGATGCCGTGGGCGGGCAAGTCGCTGATCGTCGGCGTGAGGGTGTCGCCTTCAGGGTCGGTGTCGTTGTCGAGCAACCCGGGGGCGGGCACGTTCAACGTTCCGCCCTCGGCCACGGTGTAGGCATCGTTCACCGCGACGGGTGCGACGTTGGTATCTGGCGTGACAGTGATCGTGACGGTGGCAGTGTTGCTGGCTTCCTGCCCGTCGCTGACGGTGTAGGTGAA
>DMQJ01000163.1:8673-9276 GCA_003455715.1 Acidimicrobiaceae bacterium
CCCGTCGCTGACGGTGTAGGTGAACGTGTCGGTGCCGGAGTAGCCGGTGTCGGGGGTGTACACGAACGAGCCGTCGGCCGCTGGCACCAGCAGGCCGTGTGAGGGCGTATCGACGATGGTCGGAGTGAGGGAGCCGCTGTCGGGGTCGGTGTCGTTGTCGAGAATCCCCGGGGCGGGCACCGCGAGTGTGTCGTCCTGAGCCACGGTGTAGTCGTCGTTGTTCGCCACCGGGGCATCGTTCACGGGCGTCACCTCGATGGTCACGGTGGCCAACTCGCTGAACAAAGTGCCGTCGGTGGCCCGGTAGGTGAAGGTGTCGGTGCCCGTGAAGTTGTCGTTCGGCCAGTAGGTGAAGTTGCCGTTGTCGTTGACGACATAGATGCCGTGGGCGCTCTGGAAGAAGGTTCCCGCGCTCACGTCGACCGAGACCGTGTCGCCGGGGTTGATGTCGTAGTCACCCACGAGCAAGTTCTGGACGGTGACGGTCAACGAGGTGTCTTCCGGCGTCGTGTAGAAGTCGTTGTCGGCCACGGGGGCCGTGGGCGGTGGACAGGGCACCCAGGTGATCGACGCCGACGCGGGCAGGTTCTGATAGTTGACAGT
>DMQJ01000163.1:9489-9618 GCA_003455715.1 Acidimicrobiaceae bacterium
GGGCAGGTTCTGATAGTTGACAGTCCCCTCGAACGTGTTCGCCCCGAAGGCGACGAACGACGACCCACCTGATCCACTGCCGGCGCGGTTGTCGGAGCCGTTGTTGGCGCCGCCACCGCCACCGCCGCC
>DMQJ01000157.1:0-200 GCA_003455715.1 Acidimicrobiaceae bacterium
GAGCGCCCCCGGTCGTAGGCAGCCAACTCGTCGGAGGACAGGGCCGCCACTGCGACCTCGCGCTGGGCCGCGAGGCTGGCGGCCTCGTCGTCGAGGGCGGCGGTGGCCACGGCCAACTCCGCCGCCGCAGCCGACACAGCCGACTCCAGATCGGCTTCCTGGGTCGCCAACTCGGCCAGCTCGGCCTCGGCGACAGCTTG
>DMQJ01000157.1:356-4256 GCA_003455715.1 Acidimicrobiaceae bacterium
GCTCTTCCGATCTCAGCTCGGCCTCGGCGACAGCTTGCTGCTCGAGCGCCTCCAGCTCCTGGTCGTCGAGCTCGCTGCGCTGGGCGTTGAGGGTGGCGATCTGGTTCATCAGCGCTTCCGCCTCACGAGGCGCGATCACCGTCTTCAGCTGCGCCTCCAGGCGCGACCGCTTCGTCGTGATCTCCTGTGCACCAGCTTCAGCGGCGTCGATAGCGGCCTGCGCCGCGGCGATGCGTTGTTGCACGGCTGCGGTGCGCGCCTTCCACTGCTGCATGGCGTCGGTGGCAGCACGGTGCGCAGCCAACTCGGGAAGCCGGGGCCGCCGATTGGCAACCGCCTCAAGCGCCGTATCGACGGACTGCAGGGCCAACATCGCGACGCCGTTCATCTGCCCGACGCTACCGCACCGGCGCGACGGCGGGCCCTAGTCGTCGGGCTGCACCACCACATTTGGTGGGGGCGCGTCGCAGACGTAGACGAAGGTCTTGCCGTCGTTGAGCACGCTCGGCACAGGCGCCCGCGGGTCGAGCACCTCCAGCGGCACCGTGGTGCCAGGCGGCACCTGCACCACCACAGCCCGCGGAGCGGTGGTGACCGGCGGCGGCGGGTCGCCGGGGTTGGTGGAAGGCGGCGTGGTGGCCACCGTGGTGGTGGTGCTGGCGCCGGGCAGCGTGCCACTCACCAGGCGAGCCAGGCACTCCTCACCAGGCACGTAGATGCGAGCCGAGCGGCGGGTGGGCGGCGGCGGGGCTGGCCAGTCCTCCACCGGCAGGCCAGCGTGCGCTCCTTCGATGAACGCACCCCAGATTCGGGCCGGGTAGTCGGCGCCCTGCACCTTGCCGTTGCGGCCCATCTCGGCCGCGAACTCGGGAATGCCGTTCATCGGCGTGTAGCCGTCGGGGTCGCCCACCCACACGGCCGCAGCGATCTGCGGGGTACCGCCCACGAACCAGGCGTTGGTGTTCTCGAACTGGGTGCCGGTCTTGCCAGCGGCGGGCCGCGACAACCGGGTGCACGGGCGAGCCACCGGCGCGCTGCACCACAGGTTGCGGGCACCCGTGCCGCTGGTGATGACACCCTTCAGACTGTCGACGGTTTGGAGAGCGACCCCTTCGTCGAGCACCTGCACCCCGGCGAGGGTGCGGGTGAAGAACCGCGAGCCGTCGGCGCGGGTGATGTACTCCACGTAGTACGGGTCGTGGTGCAGGCCCTTGTTGAGGATGGTCTGCATGCCCGTGGCCATGTCGAGTGTGGAGAGAGGGTTGTTGCCGGTGGCCAGCACACCCAGCGGCTCGAAGGGCTCGTGATCGGCTGCGGGCTGCCCCTGGTAGAAGTAGGCCGAGTGGGCCAAGCGGTAGGTCATGTCGACCACACGGTGCTGCCCCACCGCATAGCTGAGCCGCACGAACCCACAGTCGCTCGACGACCAGATGGTGCGGCCGCGGATGGGGCCGATGCCTGTGTCGCCGCTGTTGATGACCTTCGAGCTGGGTCGACCGTCGACGAAGTCGGGCACCTTGCAGCCCTTGATGCCGTTCACCGTGTCGGTGGGCTGCACGCCCGCCTGGTAGGCGGCAGCGAGGATGAACGCCTTGGTGCTTGAGCCGGTCTGGCGCGGCACGAGCGCCATGTTCACCTCGCCGCCCGGCTCGTCGGGCCGCAACCCGCGACCGCCCACCATGGCCCGAATGGCCCCGGTGGTGGTGTCGACCGCAACGATCGCGGCGTCGAACCCCTTCGATGAGTTGGGCAGGATGTTGCGGGCGTTCTCGGCCGCGGCCTGCATGGTGGGGTCGAGCGTGGTGTAGATACGCAGGCCGCCGCGGTACAGCAGGTTGGCGCGCTCTTGCTCGGTGGCCCCGAGGATGGTGGAGCGGGTGAGCAGGTATTCCCGCAAGGCAACCGTGAAGTAGGTGGGCGTGGTGTCGAAGGTGGGGATGGTGCGCAGCCGGAACGGGATCTCCCAGTTGGCGATGAGGTACTCGCCGTGGAACCCGGTGACCAGCCCTTGATCGACCAGACGTTCCACCACCTGCGCGAACCGGCGGCGCGACGGCTCGGGGTTGCGGATGGGGTCGTAGCCCGAGGGCGACCGCACCAGACCGGCCAGGAAGGCGCCCTCCACCAGCGTGAGTTCCTCCACGTTCTTCCCGAAGTACACCTCGGCGGCGGCCTGCAGCCCGTAGGCGTTGTTGCCGTAGAAGACGGTGTTGAGGTAGCGCTCGAGGATGTCGTCCTTGCTCATCTTCTTCTCGAGCATCGTGGCGAAGTGCGCCTGCTTCAGCTTGTAGGCGCCATCACGGGGAAGGCCGGCGAGGAACTCGTTCTTCACCACCTGCTGGGTGATGGTGCTGGCACCCTGCAGCGGCGCCTCGCTGGAGAAGTTCGACAGCAGCGCCCGGGCGAACCCACGAAGGTTCACGCCGCGGTGACGGTAGAACTCGGTGTCTTCCACGGCGAGCAGCGCGGCGATGACCGGCTGGGGCACCTGTGAGAGCTTGATCGGTTGGCTGTTCTCGCGTTCGAACACGGCGATGACCGTGTCGTTCGCGTCGTACACCAGCGTTCGTTGCGACAGCGACTGGAACTCGGGAAGCTCCACCGGCACTTCTTCGTGAGCGTTGGCGATCTGCCACAGACGCGGCGCCACACCGAGGACAACCCCGGTGAGGAGAAGGGCGCCGGCCAGGATGATGGCCACGAAACGCAGGGGCCAGGCGAGTCGGTACACGGTGACCCGACGCTAGTTGCCGGGCGGGCCGAGGTGGCGTCACCCCGTGTACGGTGACGCTCATGACTGCCCACCATCCTTTCCGATTCGGCGTACAGGTCGACAAGGCCAACAGCGGCGCCGACTGGGCCGAACTGGCCCGCCGCGCAGAAGGCCACGGCTACAGCTGCCTCACCATGCCCGACCACTTCGGCGACCAGTACGCCCCCGTCCCTGCGTTGATGGCCGCCGCCGCTGCCACCACCCAACTGCGAGTGGGCGCCCTCGTGTTCGACAACGACTACAAGCACCCGGTGGTGCTGGCCAAGGAACTGGCCACCATCGACGTGCTGTCGGAGGGCCGCCTCGAGATCGGCTTGGGCGCCGGGTGGATGATCAGCGACTACGAGCAGTCGGGCATGCCGTACGACTCGGCCGGGGTACGCATCGACCGTTTCGTGGAAGGCGTGCAGATCATCCGCAAGGCAATGGAACCGGGCGCCTTCTCGTTCTCGGGCACGCACTACACCATCACCGACTACGACGGCCTGCCCAAGCCGGTGCAAGCCCGTCCCCCGCTGCTCATCGGCGGTGGCGGCAAGCGTGTGCTCGGCATCGCCGCGCGCGAGGCCGACATCGTGGGCATCAACCCGAGCATGCATGCCGGGCGCATCGGGCCTGAGGCCATCGCTGGCATGACCGCCGAGTCGGTGGACGAGAAGGTGGCCATCGCCCGCGCCGCCGCGGGCGACCGCCTGGGCCAGATCGAATGGAACATCCGCGCCTTCCTCGTGAACGTCACCGCCGACGGCGAGAGCGCACGGGCAGGGATGGCCAAGATGGTCGGCGTCGAGCAGTCGATGATCGACAACTCGCCGTTCGCGCTCATCGGGCCGCCCGACGAGTTGGTCGAGCGTCTCATCGAGCGCCGCGAGAAGTGGGGCTTCTCCTACGTCATCGTTGGTGGCGCCGACATCGAGGCGTTCGCTCCCGTGGTGGCCAGGCTGGCCGGCACGTGAGCCCTGCCGGGCCGTCGGGCCGTCCGCAACGCATTGCCCTGTGTGGCGCCGGGATGATCGCCGGTGCCCACGCCGCAGCGGCGCAGGTGCTGGGTCACCAGGTGGTGGCCGTGGCGTCGCGCACACCGGCCAAGGCTCGCCAGGTGGCCGATGGCCGCGGCGCGGAGGGGG
>DMQJ01000005.1:0-515 GCA_003455715.1 Acidimicrobiaceae bacterium
GCTTAACCGGCACTAGGACCAGTGGGGCTGGAGGCAGCGTGGTGACGCTGGTGGGCAGGTTGATTTCCGCACCCACGAGGAAACGTTCGTAGTTGGGGTCGCCCAGGTTGGCGGCCGCCAACTCCTCCACGGTCACCCCGAACTTGTCGGCGATGAGGCTCGGCGAGTCGCCCGGTTGGAGCACGTACGTGGGCGGCAGCGTGGTGGTGGGGACGACGGTGGTGGTGATCGCATCGACCGACGACGCCGGCATGGCCGAGGTGGTGGGTGCCGAACCTTCGTCATCCCCACCGCACGCCGACAGCGACAGCGTCGCCATCGTCCACACCACGATCATCGATGTCCGCCGCCTCACAGCGAGCGACTGTAGTCATCGCGAGATCAGACGACACCCGCCCAACCCGCCACGACGGCCGCTGTGCCGGTCGGGTTCGGTTGGCGGTCGGGACGCAGCCGGGCGAGCAGGGAGCGACCGGCGGGTGCCGTCGGCAACCGATCGAGGGTTTCCACATCAT
>DMQJ01000005.1:688-9130 GCA_003455715.1 Acidimicrobiaceae bacterium
AGCGACCGGCGGGGGCCGTCGGCAACCGATCGAGGGGTTCCACATCATCGGACGCGATCGACTGCACCTCCTGCCCACACGCCTCTGCGTCACCGGCGGCGCGTAGCGCCAGCGCGTAGGAAGCCCGCCACAGCAATGAGTTCGGCCACCGACGGGCAGCGGCCTCCAGACTGCTCACACTGTCGGCGAGCGAGTTGGAGTGCAACGACACCGAGAGCAGGAGGGTGGCGATCGGATCGTCGGGCGACATGGCATCGACGGCCCCTTCGCTCCGTGCTGCACGGTCGGTCGCAGCCACGGCGAGGTCCAGGTCGCCGCGAAGGAGCCCGAGGGTGGCGGTGACGAGGTGGTCCCCTTCGGAGCCGATCAGTCCGTTCTCTTCGGCGAGTGCGCGAGCGTCAGCGATTCGGTCCACGTCGACCAGGTCGAAGACCATGGCCGACAAGGCTCGGGCTGCCGCATCCGAATCCGCCGGGGCAAACCGCACGGCGGTCGACGCAAGATGAAGTCGCTCGTGACCCTCCCCCGCACCGAAGTGAGTGAGCCGGAGCGCGAGCAGCGCCTCCGCTACCCACAGTTCATCACCCTGCCTGCGGGCCAGCATCTCCGCTGTGCGGGCCAACGATCGAGCACGGGCATGGTCGACCGATGCTGCTCCCACAGCGGCGTGCACGAGCAGGCGCTGCATGGTCGCGTCGTCGGCGTCGTGCACCGTAGTCAGCGCTGCGGCAACCGCAGCGTCGACCTCAGCAGGCGCGTGCCCTGGTGGACCCGCCACCCGGCGAGCAAGGTCGGCCAACTCAAGCGCACTCTCGGCAAGCAGCACAGCGTCGCCAAGGCGTTGGGCAAGGGCAACGCACTCACCAGCCCGCACGACGGCGTGGACCCGCTGACCCCGGTGCGCGAGCGTACGAGCGAGGCGCAGCATCGACCGACCAGCGGTTGCACGCGACACCTCCACTGCACCCGGCGCCCGCGGCACCGGACCTTCAGTGTCGGTGGACGCGATGCGGTCGATGAGCATCCTGCTCGACATCAGCGAACGATCGATGCGCGAGAGGCTGCTGTCGTCGGAGACCATCATCAGTCGACGGCCGACCACTCGCCGACCCACTTCCCCGCTCCCCCCTCGCTGCGACTGACGACGGAGTAGGCGCTCCTCCACCATCTGTCGGTGGGCTTCACTCACCCGCTCGAGGGCCGCAGCCCTCACCAGCCCGTGAGGGAATGCGAAGCTGCCGGGAGCACTCGACTCGATGATGAGGTGCAACGCCAGTGCTTGCTCCAAGGCGGCCACTGTCGCGACCACCGGACGATCGGCGGCCGATGCACAGGTCGCTACATCGATGATTGGGCCACACAGCGCTGCCGCGGCAAGCACGGCTCGGGCAGACGGATCGAGCCGATCGAGACGTTCCGCCAGCAGCGAGCGGACTGAGTTGGGGAGTTGGACGGCGTCGGACCGAGCGGCGCCCCGACCCAACTCGGCGAGCACGGAGGTGACATAGAACGGGTTCCCTCCGGTGAGCTGCACCATGTCGTGCACCGCGGCGTCGGCGGACGCATCACCGAGAGCACCGTCCATAAGAGCGCGCACCTCAGCGGCCCGTAGGCCTCGCAGCTCCATCACCTCGGCCGCGCCCGACCGTTCAAGCCTCGCCCTCAGGCGAGGGATGGCTGGGTTGCGCGTGGGCTCGGGGGTACGAACCGTCACCACGATGAGGAGGCCGCGAACCTGACGGTCGATGAGTCGATCGAGCACGTTGAGTGAACCGCCGTCGGCCCATTGCAGGTCGTCGATGACGAGAACGACGGGGCCGCCCGCGGCGGCCTGCGAAAGGGTCGCACACAGTGCGTTGACAACGAGCGCCGGTTGGTTGGCTTCCGCCCGCAACAAGGCCAACGCGTCGGGTCGCCCCGACCGGAGAGCGGGCAGCAGCGCGGCCAGCACATTGGGGTCGACCACTGCGTCAGGTCGATGCCGCGCGAGCGGGTCGATCGCCTCGACGATCGAAACGAACCCGCCCACGTCCTCGGGTGTACAGCGACCCCACAGCACGGTCGCTGCCCGGGCGTAGGCCTCCACCGCGAGTTCGCGAGCGAGGCGCGACTTGCCAATGCCCGCATCGCCATCCACCCAGATCGCAGGAGAGGCCGCGCCATCACACACGTCGTCGAGGGCGCGTCGTAGGCGGGCCAACTCGGCCCGTCGACCAACGAGGTCGCGATCGGCCGCGCCGGACAGCGCGAGCGCCGATGGCATCGGAAGCCGTGGGTCGGGCGAAGCCGCAGCCAGCGAGAGCGTCGGGTCGTGGGTGAGCAGACGATGTTCCAGGAGCTGCACCTCAGGGCCCGGTTGGAGGCCGAGATCCTCGCGTAGCGAGAGCCGCAGACGCTGCAACGCATCAAGGGCCTCTGCGCCGCGGCCACATCGATACAACGCGAGTGCCAGCTGCATGGCCGAGCGCTCACGGTGTGGGTCGTGGGCGCATCGAGTCGCCAATTCCGCCACCAGGTGGTCCTGCTCGCCCGCTCCCAGCCGCAGCTCGATGAGCTCATCCTCGGTTGTTCGGCGGCGTTCGTGCCAATGGCGGCGGGCTGCGACGACGAAGGCTCCTTCGCCCGCGTCGGCAAGGGGGTCATCGGGCCACCCCACCAACAGAGAGCGGAGGGAGTCGCGACGCAGAACGTCGGGCAGGTGAGCGAGTTCGTTGAGTTGGTGGTCGAGCTCAGCAAGATCGGTGGTGGCACCCACGAGCCGGTAACCGTGACCGACAAACTCCACCGTGGCGGGCGCGACCACACGCCGGATGTGCGACACATAGGTCTGCAGCGTGTTTCGTGCGCTGGCAGGAGGATCATCAGGCCACAGCTCGTCCACGAGGTCGGCCGTGGCCACGACGGCTCCGTTGGTCAGCGCGAGACGAGCCAGGAGCGCGCGCTCTCGGGCCGCTGACAGCGTGCGCGCCTCACTACCCACCAGAACTCGCTGCCCGCCGAGCAGGTGGACGACGACCTCGGCGTTCATGTCATCTGCGCCGGCTGAGATGCTCACTCAGGGCGAGCACCGAGGCCGCCTGATGAACGTGCGTGAGCTCGTTCGGGGTGGGTTCGCCGACGAAGCGTCGAAAGAGCACCACGACCGCCCCAATGGGGTCGGTCCGCCATTGCACCGGCACGGCCCAGACGGTGCGGTAACCCATCTGCTCGGCGAGGTCTCGCAAGGGTCGTGGCACGGTGTCGAGCGTGGCGTGCAGCACCCGCTCACCAGTTTCGAGCGCGGTTGCCCACAGTTGGTGACCAGCCGTGCCGTCGACGAGCCCGGCTGGCACTCCGCGTTGCGCACTCACCATCCACGTTCCCTCATCCATGCTCAGCACGGCAGCGTCGGCCACCACAGGGAAGCCGGAGAGGGCGTCGGCAATTCGCTCGCTGATCTCACCCCAGGAAGCGTCAGCGGCGACAGCCGCCAAGGCGTCGGCGATTCCGAGCGAAGCCGTCTGCGCAGAGAGCAGGCAGACCACGCCTCCAACGGCAGGGTCGTCGGTGCGATTCGCGGTCCAGAGGTCGGCGGGCACCGCTCGTCCGGTCGCCGAGATCACACGAATCCGGATCGGCCCGCTGTAGGTGTCGGCGTAGTTGCGATCAGTTCCGAACGACATCGCAGCGGCGTACGCCCACGCCGCCTCCTCGTCCACGTACTCGAGCACCGAGGCGCCGACCAGTTCGGACACCGTCCGCTCGGCCATGGCAGCAGTGCGCTCGTTGGCGAACAGAATGGTGCCGAGTTCGTCGATGACGAACACCGCACCGGGCACCGAGTCGAGCACGTGGCGCGCCTCAAGGGGTGGAGTCCCGTCCATGCCGCCGACGATAACGGACGACGCCGAGAGGGTACGGAATCCTTGGCGAGCGGCGGCTGCGTTCCCTCAAGCGCGGCTCCAGCGCTCCTCAAGCGCCTCGGACGACGCTTCCCACGTGAGCAAGGAGACCTCGACGATGATCGCTGACGCCGTGGTGTTGGCCGTGCGGCAAACGGGAGGCCGCACGCCCGACGGGCGCGTCGTGGCAGTCGTGGATCTCACCCTGCTCGCCGACTCGGTTGCGCCGCGACGCGTGACCACGAGTTGGGCGGTCGACCCCGTCCATCTCGACGAGTTGTTTCCGGGCAACACCATTTCGGTGTGGCTCATCGGCGAACCGGCGACAGCGACTCCTGAGTTCGTCACCACCTCTACAAGGAGCCCCGAATGAACCGTTCCATCCTCCGCGCCGCGGCGATCGCCGCCTTGTTGCCAGCGGTGGCAGTCCTGTTGCCACCCGCTGGGCCCGGTGTTGCCGATGCACTGGGCATCGATGTGAAGCCTCCGTCCAAGGTGACAGCCCGGTTCGCGAGCGGCGGCCAACAGGGCGATGTCCCATTGGCCGCGTGCGAAGACGGCGACGGTCATGGAGAGCGCGCGCTCGACGGGCGCGAAGGGGGTGACTCGACGTGGACCATCGAGTCGTCGGTAGGGAGCGGTTCGGTGGTGCCGGTGGGTACCCAATGGACGATTACCGTGTCGGTCGACTCACACGGACCCGACAGCAAGGGCGACGACGGACCCGACTTCGTTCGTCTCTCGTACTACCCGACTGGGCCGATCGAACGGGTGGGTCAGTTGAGCTACGGCTACGACGACGTGTACAACCACGGCAAGGACGACGGAGGGCTTGGCTTCAACACTCAGTGGTCAGGCAACATCCCAGGCGACCCGTTCGCCGTCAATGTGGATGTGGGAACCAAGGTGAACCTGTTCACCGAGTCGGACGGCACCAAGTTCACGTACTCGGCGGTCGTCCGCGCGACAGCACCAGGGGTGATCGGCCTCCACGGGCTCGACGTGTGGGGCTGGAGCTCGAGGTTCCTGCAATACGGACACACCAAGTTCCATTGCGACCTCCTCTTCTCCATGAAGTGGACCGCTGTCGCGGCCGACCCTCAGGTGGCCGGCGAGAGCGCCACGCTCGATGCTCGCTATACGAACAGCGTCACCGGCGATGCCAACGAGGGAACGCACGCCATCAGCACGAACGTCTTGGCGAACGACGACGACCAGAACACTCCTGGCGGCCCGGGCAACACCGACCAGGTGCGCATCTCGTCGTGGGATGGCACATCGGTGCAGGGCGGACAGGTGGTGTGCGGCACGATCGACCAGCAGGAAGCGCCTGACTCGGCACCGTTCTCCAGCCTCTCCACCGGACCGTGCCTCTACACCCCGCCCAACGGCTTCGCCGGGACCGACAGCTATGACTACGTGGTTCGCAGCGCTTCCACCGGCGGCGAGACCACTGGCAAGGTGATCGTGAAGGTGCTGCCGAACCACCGACCCACGGCGACTGCCACCACCTTCGGCACGTTGGTGAACACCGACGAAGTGTTCGACCTCACGCCGGTGGTCGGCGACGCCGACGGCGACCCCGTCGACTGCTACACGCAGGGCGGCCCGAACCCTGCAGTCGGGGACGTGATGGTCGGCATCGACTGCTCGGTCACCTGGGACAACACCAGCCCCGGGTTCACCGGTGATGTCAGCTTCAACTACCGCGTGTGCGACCGCCACACGTTGCGCACGAACGCCCAGATCGGTGTCGGGTCCAGCCGAACCGGCGGGTACGCGGCAGGCGACCTCGATGTCAACACCGGGCGCCGGTGTGCGACGGCGACCGCCACCATTCGCATCGGTCAGGGGCTGCTGGCCCCGCCGACGGGGGTGATGGATGTCGACGTCATGGACGCCTGGTACAGCGAGGACGGCCAAACCGCCACTTCGCTGTCGATTCCAGTCCTGGCCAACGACACCGACATCAACGGTCCGGCACCAACGATGCCGTCCGCTGCGCTTGAGATCCTCGCCGGACCGGATGCCGCTGCCGGGTCGGCGTCCGTGGTGGGTGACCGCATCGTGTTCACCGCCGCTGATGGCTTCTTCGGTGGGGTGGGCATCACCTACCGGGTGTGCGAGGACCCGGCCGACCAGACGCCGCCGTATCTCGACGACCCGGAGACGGAGTTCATCGACGAAGGCCTTCCGCTGTGCGGCGTGGGTGAGGTGGTGATCGCCGTGCAGGCCAACCAACGCCCACAACCAGCAAGCGACGCGATCGAGATGGAGCCGACCGATGTGGTGACCAACTTCGATGTCAGCGCCAACGACACCGAGCCTGACGGCGAGGGTCTGCAGTGCGTGCCGGGCGCACTGGTGGCAGATCTGCCAGCCAAGGTGTCGGCGATGTCGATCGACGCCAACTGCCTGCTCGACATCGACCCCGAGGATGGCGCCACGGGGACCGTGATCATCACCTACACGGTGTGCGACGACCATGTGCTCGGCGACCCGACGTGGGAAACCAACCCGTACACGGCAGGTGGCAACAATCCGGGTGACCCGTGGGTGCGCTGCCGCACCCGCACCGTCACCGTCGAACTGCTCTGGGACCTCGACCTGCAGATCGCTCCTCCGGGCAGCGAGCCGCCGGCGTGCAACCCGGATGCGACCACCACGAAGAACACCGTGCCCGTCAGCCTCAACGTGTTGGCCAATGACGTGGACGAAGACGACCTGGTGTTCACGTACTCGCCGACCGATGAGAACCCGGCCGGCACCACCAAGGGCGGCAACTGGTACGTGAGTGGCCCGGGCACCGTCACCTACGTGCCACCTGCCGGGTATGTGGGCGTCGACACGTTCGAGTACACAGCCAGCGACGTGCACGGCCAGGACTGCACCGCCACGGTGACCATCGACGTCACGTCGTCGGGCACCGGCGGTCGGCTGCCCGACACCGGCAACGGAAGCAGCACCGGGTGGATGCTGTGGATCAGCGCTGTCGCCTGCGGACTCGGAGCCACTCTGGTAGCCGCTGGCAGGCGACGGGCGCGAGCCTCCTGACAGCCGTCAGGCCGGGGAGCACGACCAGCCGGCAACCGGCGGGTCGTCGCTCAACATGCCACTGGTGAGCACCATCGGCGCCACGCAGAAGGGAGCCAGGACGTTCTCCGCGATCGGATAGTTGTCGATGGAGATCAACGCCACCTCGCCGCAGGTCCACCCGCCATCCTCCCGGACGCTGAGCACACCGAAGAGCAAGGCGCACGCTTCGTCGAGGGACTCCGCCGTCTGCTCCTCCGGGACGAACGGTGAGCAGGTCCAGCCGGCGGTCTCCGGGTTCTCGGTGCGCATTCCCCGTGTCAGCTCGGCGGGCGCCGGACAGTAGGGCAGGAACAGGTTGTCGACCGCCTCGTAGTCGGACGGGGCGTTGATCGGCACGTTGTCGCACGTCCACCTGCCGTCGTCGTTGACGACGAACACACCGGCGAGCTGGGCGCACACGTTGTCGACTGTCGGTGGCTCCTCGGTCTCGGCTCCCTCGGTACCCTCCGCGCCCTCGCACCACCACTGCAGCACCGAGCCCTGCTCGTTCATCGGCTCGCTGCGGAACACGTTGGGCGTCGGGCAGAAGGGAGCAACGGCGGCCTCCGCGGCTGCGTACTCCTCGTCGCTCTCCACCGGCACGAACTCGCACCACCACCAGCCCTCCACGTCGCCGACGGAACCATCGCCGCCCACCGAGGCGCAGGCCTCCTCGAGCGTGCCGAACCCGGCCGACAGATCCGGCTCGGGTGAGCAGCTCCAGCCGGCCTTCGTCATCGCTTCGTCGTTCCACCCACTGGTGATGACGTTGGGGGCGACGCACAGGGGCGTGAAGTACTCGGTGAGTTCGCCGTAGCGCTCGTCGCTCTCGATGGCGATCTGCTCGCAGGTCCACTGGTCGCCCTCACGGTCCACCAGCGTGCCACCCACCTCCTCACAAGCCGCTACCAACGGGTCGCTCTCCTCCGACGGGGAGTCGGAACAGCCGGTGAGCGCCACCAGGGTCACCGCCGCCGCCCCGGCCATCACCATCCGGGCGCGTGCCGCCACACGAATTCCACCAACCGACATCCCGTGCTCCTGAGTTCCAGCGCTGCGCAGCAGCCGCGCAGATCGTGCCGACGACTCTAGGGGGCCGCGACCAGCCGCGCCCACTTCCGGAGGCCGCGCCTCGGTACTCTGTCGCACCCCCTTCGTAGGGTGCTGGGCATGGATCTGCGCATGCTGCGGTCGGTGGTCGGCGAGGCGCCGTTGCCCGATGTCGCTGCGTGCCGTCGCGAGCTCGAGCATGTTCGTGCTGCCCGCGGGATGCTCGACGCACGTGAGGTGGCTGTGCTCGGCCGGCTCGACGAGCTCACCGAGGAGACGCCGTCGGTGTTCCCCGAGGAAGAGTTGGCAGCTGCGGCAAAGACCAGCCGCACCAAAGCATCGCGGGTGCGCAACCGGCGCAAGGCGTGCAACGCGATCCCCGAGCTCGCCGACGCCCTCGCCGACGGTCGCACCACCGGCGACAGATCGGAAGAGC
>DMQJ01000005.1:9373-9728 GCA_003455715.1 Acidimicrobiaceae bacterium
GCCGACGGTCGCACCACCGGCGACCGTGTCGACACACTCGCCGCGGCCACCACCGGCCTGAGCGCAAGCGAAATGCAGCGAGTTGCCGAACAGGGCACCCTGCTGGCCCAGGCCGCGTCGGAGGCGTCGGAGCGCGAGTACCGCTCGCTGGTCGATCGGGTGGTTGGCAGCGCCCGCGACGATGACGGCACGGAGCGGCTCGAACGGCAACGCCGGTCGGCGCGGCTCCGCTGGTGGACTGGCAACGACGGTATGTGGAACCTCGCTGGCACCTTCGACCCCGTGCGCGGCACCGAACTCGAGGCCCGCCTCCGCAGCACGATCGAGGCCCTGTTCCATGGCCAGCCGCCCGCCG
>DMQJ01000200.1 GCA_003455715.1 Acidimicrobiaceae bacterium
CGATTCCGGAACCATCGGATTCGCGTAATGTCCTCCGCTTGTGATGTACGGATAAGGCTTTGGAGCCCCGAAGATGTCCCAATGCCACAGCCTGCCATCCCCGCCCAGATAAACCTGCCCGCAGCAGATGCCTCCGACCGGCATGCCGATGTTCTTCAGCGCCTTCGGATCGGTGATGATCCTCGGCGCCCCGCGTTTGGTGAGGTTAGCGATCCACGCCCGCGAAAGGCCCTTGTCCGCCGGGACCAGCGGCTCTTGCGAGGCCGCCAAACGGCTGGATAGGGCAGGGCCAAGGGCGGCACTGCCGGCTAACTTGAGGAGGTGTCTGCGCGAAAGGCTCATTTCCCGTCTTTGTCTTCTTCGGGAACCCCTTTCAACTTCCTCTTTTCGAGCCCACGGCCGTGGTCACCCGCCCACTCGAATGGGTACGGCGTAAGAACTCCCTTCTGTTCGTGCCAAACCGCCCGATTGAAGAGTTCATCATGGAACGCCGTTTTGAGCCCGGTCTGCTTCATAGGGATCGACCGGACCGCCGCCGCCCAAAGGGCCTGAGGCAAGGTTGGCGAGGGAGGCCTCTGATCTACCGGGGTCTTTGGAACGATGGTTTGATAGGGAGAGAAATCGGGCTTGATCGTGAAACAGTTCGTCATAAGGGGCGAAGAGGCGTCTCTTTGGTTCATCGGAGGAAGCCCAAAGATATGTAAGATGGTGCGCAGGACCGATGTCTGGTTGTAGAAATCGCTGACCACGGCCTTCCTCTTTGTGTAAGGGCTCACAACCAGACAGATCGATCTCCTCCCGTCGACATGATCGTATCCGTTCTGAGGGTCGTCTTCATTGATGAATATGACGGTTTCCTTCCAGAATCGGCTTTTGCTCACGGCCTCCACAAGCATCCCTACAGCAAGATCGTTATCCGCCATATGAGCAGCCGATGTCACTGGACCTCCGAAATGGTCTTGGGGAAGATAGACAATGCTAAGATTCGGCAGCTGGCCGTTTGCCTCAAACTCTCGAAACTCCCGCAGGAACCGATCCATCCGCACAATATCCGGAATCGCCATATTCCACCCAGGATAATCCCTGCTTGAGTAACGCCTTAGCCGAGCGATTCCGATCTTCTGCTCATAAACGAGTTTCTCATTGTTCTTGAGTGCCGCCAATTGCTTGAAGTAGTCGGCTCCCGCCGGCGGCTCGGCATAATCCATTTCGCCGTAGTTTCTGAAGCTCAGTCCCGCACCGAGGAACTGATCCCAAAGGAATCCCGACGAAGAATAGGTGATCGGGTCGTCCCCAAACGTATAGCTTCGATTGAAGCCCCCAAAGGCCCGATCGAGATAGGGGGTGACATTGCCCTCGGTCGCCCAAGAGTGGCCATCCGCCGAAAGAACGCCATTGCAATAGTAGTTGTCTAGGAGCACGAATTGCTCGGCAATCGCATGGTGGTTCGGACTCAATTCTCGACCAAAGGTACAGAGCCGTGGATCACCATCCCCTTGCGGCATATCACCGAAGATCTGGTCGTAAGTACGGTTTTCCTTGATCACGTAAATGACGTGTTTGAATACCGACGAATGTCCAAGCTTGGCGGGAATGGGTACGGCAGGCCCGCTGTATGGCCCGCCTCGCTCATAGGCAGTCAAAACACTCTTATATTGGCCAAGATTGCTAACCCTTCCGGATAGCGTCTTTAGCGTCGCAGGACTCGGAGCCGTAAACCATTGAACGCTTCCTCGGTGGTCGTGCGAATTCCAACCTTGAGCCTCTGGTCTTCGTCTCGTTCGAGAGCCAACTCCCTTAGCACCAGCTGCGGCTTGGCGCCGAAGTGGTCGGGCCGCCAGAGCACGATGTCGGCCAACTTGCCCACGTCGAGCGAGCCCACCTCGTGCGCCAACCCGTGAGCAATGGCCGGGTTGATGGTGAGCTTGGCCATGTACTGACGCACGCGATCGTTGTCGTGATGGGTGGGCCCGGTGTCGGCGGCCTGCTTCATGCGCGCCGCCAGCTGGAACGTGCGTCGCACCGTCTCGCCCGCGCGGCCCATGCCCTGCGCGTCGCTCGAGGTGATGCCGATGACACCAAGGTCGTGCAACACGCCCTCTGCGCCCATCGTGCCGCCACGGATGCGGTCGTTCACCAAGTGGTGGTCGCTGTGGCTGTGGTGGTTCAGCCCGTGCGCGGCGAAGATCATCTCGTAGTGCTCATCCAGCGCATCGCGCCCGAACGGCAAGGTGGGGTTGGTGGACGAGCCGAGCACGTTGGGCACACCGGCCAGGCGCAGCACGTTGGGCACGTGCCCTCCCCCACACCCCTCGATGTGGAAGGCGTGGATGGTGCGACCGTCGAGCACGGCCAGCGTGTCGTCGACGCTCAGGCACTCGTTGAGCCCGTCGGTGTGCAACGCCACCTGCACATCGAACTGTTCGGCCACGTTGAGCGCCGTATCGAGCGCCCGGGTGTGCGCACCCATGTCTTCATGCACTTTGAACCCGCACGCACCGCCCTCCACCAGCGCCTCCACCAGCGGGTCGGCCACCGACGACGAGCCACGCGCGAGGAACCCGATGTTCACCGGCCATGCGTCGAACGCGTTGAACGCGTGCCGCAGCGCCCACGGCGAGTTGACCCCCACGCCCCACACCGGGCCGAACTCCTGCCCGATGATGGTGGTGACACCCGACGCGAGCGACGCCTCCATGATGCGCGGCGACAGCAGATGCACGTGCGTGTCGATGGCACCTGCGGTGGCGATGAGCCCCTCGCCGCTGATGATGGACGTACCCGTGCCCACCACCACATCGACCCCGTCGAGCGTGTCGGGGTTACCGGCCCGGCCCACCCCGCAAATGCGCCCGTCGCGGATGCCGATGCTCACCTTGCCGATGCGCCGGGTGGCGTCGATGACCACCACGTTGGAGATCACGACGTCGCACGTGTCGGCCACCGAGGCGCCCTTCAGCAGCAGCCCGTCGCGGGCCGTCTTGCCGAACCCGGCGAGGAACTCGTTGCCGCGTTCTTGCGCGTCGTACTCGACTTCGATGACCAGGCCAGTGTCGCCCAGCCGAACGCGGTCACCCACTGTGGGCCCATGGATGGCCGCGTAGTCGTCGGGCAGGATCTCGTCGGGGTGCAGGTGCGAGTGCGGTGCATCACCACCGTCGTGGGTGTGCTCGAACTGCCCGTGCGAGTGGCGATAGCGATGATGGTTCGTGCCGGTCATGTCAGGCCCCCAGGTATCCCTGCTCGCGCGCTCGCGCCAGCGCGTCCTCGCGTGCCCCGGGGTGATCGAGCCGCCCATCCACCAGCCCGGCGAACCCCACTGCCACCCGCGCCCCGCCGATGGGCACCAGCGGCACCTCGATGGTGTCGCCCGGTGGGAACCGCACCGCCGACCCAGCGGGCACACCCAACCGCATGCCGTACGCGACGGCCCGGTCGAACGACAGCCGCGGGTTCACCTCGAAGAAGTGGAAGTGCGAGGTGATGCTCACCGGCACCTCCGACGTGTTGGTGACCGGCAGTCGCACCAGCCCATCGACCTCGGAGCGCTCGCGTTCGGCCGTGAGCACCGCACCCGGCCCGTCGGCCCCCAGCCCGGCTCCTTCGCCGAACGGGTCGCGCACCACCACCAGACGCGTGCCGTCGGCGAACACGGCCTCCACCTTCACCTCGCGCACGATGTCGGCCACCCCGGGCAACACGTCGTCGGGCCCGAGCACCGACGCGCCCGCGGCCGCAGCCTCCATCAACCGCTTGCCGTCGCGCGCTGCCTCACACACCGTGTCGGCGATGAGCGCCGTCGCCTCGGGCACGTTCAATTGCAGCCCGCGGGCTCGGCGGGCACGAGCCAACTCGGCGGCCGTGAAGATGAGCAGCCGGTCGCGGTCGGTCGGCGTGAGACGCATGGCCCGAGGGTAGCGCCGGCACACCGAGCGGTAGCCTCCTCTCCATGCTTGCCGCCCTGCAGCAGTTCTCGCGCCGCCGCTGGCTCATGGCCGTCGCTGGTGCCATTGGCACCGCACTGGTGGTCGGTCTGCCCACCGATGTCATCCCCAACCCGGTGTTCGGGCGTCCGGTGCCGGTCACCTGGTGGTCGTACCCGGTGCTGGCCATCACCGCCATCCTCGGCGGCCTGTTGCTTGCCACCTACGTGCGCGAACCCGCTGACATGGGCAACCCCGACGATCAACCGCACAGCCTCGACCTCGCCGAACAGCGCGACGCCCGCCGCGGCGGCGCGGCCGGGCTGCTGTCGTTCTTCGCCGTCGGCTGCCCGGTGTGCAACAAGCTGGTGGTCATCGCGCTGGGCACCGTGGGTGCACGCGAGTGGTTCGAGCCCATCCAGCCGTACCTCGCGGCACTCAGCATCGTGCTGATGGCCTGGGCGCTGCGCAGCCGACTGCGCTACGCAAACGCCTGTCCCGTTCGGCTGCCCGCCACGGCCGATGCGGCGCCCGCAACCGTCAGCGCAAGCTGAACTCCAGGCCTTCCATCGCTCCCTTGGAACGCCACCCCTCCAGTAGGCGGGTGAACGCAGGCGACCCACCTCCGAAGCTGCCGTTGCGCACCGTGCGTTCTGCGGGGCGGCCTTCGTTGTTGTAGTAGCCGGGGGTGCACGCTTCCAGGAACTTCACGTTGAACTGGGCGGTGTCGACGATGGTCTGCACCCACGCATCTTCGGCCTCCTGTGTGCACTCCACCTGGTTCACGCCGCGGTCGCGCATCTGCCCCAGCACGTAGGCGAGATGCTTTGCCTGCTCGTCGAGCATGTGCGGGAAGTTCACCGAGAACCCGCTCTGCACGATGCTCACCAACAGCAGGTTGGGGAAGTCGCGCATGAAGAAGCCGTGGAACGTGGCCGCGCCGTCGCTCCACTTGTCGGTCATCGTCAGCCCATTGCGGCCACGCACCTCGTAGCCGGCCCTGCGGGCGTAGTCGGTGCCCACCTCGAACCCCGTGGCGTACACCAGGCAGTCGAGTTCGAAGTGGTGCCCGTTGGCCCACACACCGGTCTCGTCGATGCGCTCGACGCCTTTGCCGTCGGTGTCGACAAGGGTGACGTTGGGCCGGTTGAAGGTGGGCAGGTAGTCGTCGTGGAAGCACGGCCGCTTGCAGAACTGGCGATACCACGGCTTCAACGCTTCGGCCATCACCGGGTCTTGCACGATCTGGTCGACGCGGGCGCGGATCTGCTCCATCTTGTCGAAGTCGGCCAGCTCGATGGTGGCCGCCAAACCTTCGGGGCTGATGTCGCTCTGCCCCTGCCGCATACGGATGAGCAGGTTGCCGATGATGTCGGTCCAACCGTCGTCGACCAGGTCTTCGGGCTCGGGGATGCCGCTCACCAGGTTGTTGAAGTTGTCCATCCGCCGCTTCTGCCAGCCGGGCTGCAGCGACGCCGCCCACTCGGGGTCGGTGGGCCGGTCGTTGCGCACGTCGATGCTGCTCGGGGTGCGCTGGAACACGTAGAGGTGCTTCGCCCCACGCCCGAGGTGTGGCACGCACTGCACCGCCGTGGCGCCAGTACCGATGACCCCCACCACCTTGTCGCTCAGCCGGTCGAGCCCGCCGGTGCTGTCGCCGCCCGTGTACTCGTAGTCCCACCGGCTGGTGTGGAACGAGTGCCCCTGGTAGCTCTCGATGCCGGGAATGCCCGGCAGCTTGGGCCGGTGCAGTGGGCCGTTGGCCATCACCAGGAAGCGGGCACGCATGCGGTCGCCGCGGTTGGTGACAATCACCCAGCGGCCATCGGCCTCCTCCCACCACACATCGGTGACTTCGGTGCTGAGGCACGCGTTGTCGTAGAGGCGGAAGTGGCGGGCGATGTTCCGGCTGTGCTCAAGAATCTCGGGGGCGTCGGCGTACTTGCGCTTGGGCACATAGCCGATCTCCTCGAGCAGCGGCAGGTAGATGTAACTCTCGACGTCGCACGCCGCGCCGGGGTAGCGGTTCCAGTACCAGGTGCCGCCGAAGTCGCCGCCCTTCTCGATCATGCGGATGTCGTCGAACCCGGCCTCGCGCAGGCGGGCACCGACGAGCAGCCCGCCGAACCCGCCGCCCACGATGGCAATCTCCACTTCGTCGAACAGCGGCTCGCGTTCCTCCACCTTCACGTACGGATCGTCGAGATAGTGGGCGAACTGCCCGGCGATCTCCACGTACTGCTCGTTGCCGTCGGCACGGAGGCGCTTGTCGCGCTCCAGCCGGTACTTCTCGCGGAGGGCCTCGGCGTCGTCGGGCGTGGTGATGGTCATCGCGTCAGCGTGTCAGCGACGCACGACGAACGGCGAGCCGGAGCGACACCCCGACCACACCCCCGGTGCAGCGTGCGATCATGACGACGTGGACCTTCCCCTGATCGGCAGTGGCCGTGCCGCCGACGTGTTCGACCTCGGCCACGGCCGGGTACTGAAGCGCTACCGCCGAGCAGCGTCGGGTGCTGTGCAGCGGGAAGCCGCCGCGATGACGGCTCTTCGCGCTGCGGGTCTTCCCGTTCCGCACGTGTTCGAGGCGCACGACACCGACCTGGTGATGGAGAAGGTGGAGGGCCGCTCAATGCTCGACGAACTCGCGGCGCGGCCCTGGGCGGCCCGTGTGCTCGGTCGGCGGGTCGGCGAGCTCCACCACCAGTTGCTCCATCTCGACGTCGCACCGCCAGCCGACCTGCCGAGCGTGGCCGACGGGCAACGTGTGCTGCATCTCGACTTCCATCCCGGCAACGTGATGGTGCACCGTCAGCGGCTCACCATCATCGACTGGACCAACGCTGCCGTCGGACCGGCAGGTCTCGACATCGCCACCACATGGATGCTGATGGCCACGAGCACCATCGACGATGTGCCCCGAGCCATCCGCCCGATCGCCGGGTTCCTCCGCAACGTCTTCCTCCGCTCCTACTTGCGAGCAGCCAACGCGGGCCACGAAGCAGAGCCGTGGATGCGCCTCGCCTGCGAACGCCGACTTGTCGACCCTGGCACTCGCCCCGAGGAAGCTGAACGAGTGCGGGCCTTCGCTGCCCGCGCTACCTTCGCCGTCGAACCAAGGAGCCAGTGAATGCCTACCCTCGACGACTACCCCCGCGTGCCCCTCACCTTCGGCCCGTCGCCCATCCACCCGTTGCGCCGCCTCAGCGAGGCGCTCGGCGGCAAGGTGGAGATCTGGGCCAAGCGCGAAGACTGCAACTCGGGCATCGCCTTCGGTGGCAACAAGGTGCGCAAGTTGGAGTACTTGGCCGCCGAGGCGGTCGCGCAGGGGTGCGACACGCTGGTGTCGATCGGTGGCGTGCAGTCGAACCACACCCGAGCCGTCACCGGTGTGGCCTGCCACCTCGGGTTGAAGGTGGTCACCGTGCAAGAGCGGTGGGTGGATTGGAACGACGTGGTGTACGACCGGGTGGGCAACATCCAGCTCAGCCGCATCATGGGCGGCGACGTGCGCCTCGACCCGTCAGGCTTCGACATCGGCTTCCGCGACTCGTGGAACCAGGCGCTCGACAGCGTGCGCGCCGCTGGCGGCACGCCCTACGCCATTCCCGCCGGCGCGAGCGACCATCCGCTCGGCGGCATGGGCTTCGCCAACTGGGCGCGCGAGGTGGCCCAACAAGAGGCCGAGCACGACATCTTCTTCGACCACGTGCTGGTGTGCTCGGTCACCGGCTCCACCCAGGCGGGCATGATCGCCGGGTTCGCGCTGGAAAACCGGCCCGACCGTCGTGTGGTGGGCATCGACGCATCGCTCACGTTCGACAAGACGCTCGACCAGATCACCCGCATCGCCCGCAACACCGCCGACCGCATCGGCCTCGGCCGCGACCTGCGCGACGACGAGATCGTGTTGGTGGAGGGCTACGCCGAGCCCGCGTACGGCGTGCCGAGCGAGCAGACCGTGGCGGCCATCCAGATGGCGGCGCGCACCGAGGGCATGATCACCGACCCGGTGTACGAGGGCAAGTCGATGGCCGGTCTCATCGGCATGATCCGGTCGGGTGAGATTCCTCCTGGCTCGAAGGTGCTCTA
>DMQJ01000001.1 GCA_003455715.1 Acidimicrobiaceae bacterium
TCAAGTGCGGCGGGTGTGGCGCGGAGGTGGTGGTGAACACGGCAGAGCAGATGGGCGCCCGTTGCCACTGGTGTCGCCATGTGCTGACGGTGAACGAGCAGATCCCCAATGGGGCGGTGCCCGACGCCGTGCTCCCCTTCGCCATCACCCACAAGGCGGCCGTGGAGAAGATCGCCGAGTTCGCTGGCAAGCGCAAACTGTTCGCCAACCGTGCATTCGTGGCCGAGTTCAAACCCGAGAACGTCGTGGGCGTCTACATGCCCTACATGGTGGTCGATGCGAACGCCAGCGCCGACGTATCGGGGCAGGGTGAGGTAGAGACGCGGCGCTACACACGCGGCACGGGCGACAACAAGGAGACCGTGTACGACGCCGACGTGTATCAGGTGGATCGGCACATCCGTTTCACCGCCGACGACCTCACGCTGGAGGCATCGTCGGAACGTGCACAGATGAACAAGTCGGTGAACACCAACAACGTCATCAACACGATCCTGCCGTTCGACACCGAGAACGCCGTGAAGTGGAATGCCAGCTACCTCACGGGCTTCACCTCCGAAAAGCGCGACAAGGGTGTGGTGCACACCACACCCGAACTCGAGCACCAGTTGCTGTCCATCGCCCGCGCCCAACTGGTGGCGAGCGTCGCTGGTTACGACCGTGGCGTTCGCTGGGAGCGCGAGCAGTTGAAGGTGCATGGCACTCGATGGCTGGCGATGTACCTGCCGGTATGGCTGTACTCGTACCACCATGTGAAGGACAACAAGTCGATGGTGCACTACATCGCGGTCAACGGACGCACGGGCGAGACGATGGGCAGCGTTCCCACATCTACCGGGCGCCTCGTGGCAGCCGCGGTCACCGCGGGCACCGTGGTGGAGGGCATCATGATTGCGATTCTGGGGGCCATGAAATGATCGCTCAGCTCATGTCGCACCCGGCCACCCAGGCCATGGTCGCGGCCTCCAACGACAGCAGCGGGCCGGTGTGGCTGCTCATCTTTGGCCCGGTGGCCGGCGGCGGCGTCTACTACGGACTGTGGCAGTACTACCGCAACACCAACAAGTCGCACAGCTTCGAGACCGAGACCAAGGTGACGGCCCAGCCCATCACCGGCACCGACCGCAAGGTCAGCACCGTCACCGGTACGAAGCGGTCGAGCATCGACGGCAACAACGTGTCGGATCACCGCCGTCGGGTGCAGCGCATCCCCTAGAAGGGAGGGTTGCTCACGGTGCCCTCCACGACGGCACCGTCCTTCACGATGTGGCGCCAGACTGGGGTCGTCGACCCTTGGGCCGCTGGCGCACGCCCTGGACGATCCGTACCGCAGCCACCGCCAACAGCAGGTCGAGTATCCCGACGATGAACAGCATCATCGCCAGACGGTCGTTGCGCGCAACGTCGGACCGTTGCGGATCCTCTGGGTCGTAGCGCACCTCGATCCTGTAGCCGACCGACATCGAGTCGTAGGTCGCTCGGTCGACATCGCGGGTCGCGGTGAACTGGGTGGGACGACCATCAGCGGCGGGAGCGACGTAGCGGTACGTCACCCGGTAGCCATCGCTGCGCGGCCCCGCGAGCGACTCGGTCTCGATCACTTCTCCCTGCACGGCCACGCCATCGGCGGCGAGCGATGTCGACCGCTGCCACTCCACGACAACTGCCGCATGGAGCCACACCAGCAGCCCGACCGTGAGAGCGATCACGCCGAACCCGATCACCCTCTCGCGGCCTGACGCCTTCGGCGGCGACGGGTCGTCGGCAGCGATCACGCCGTCGAAGACCAACCTGTACCTCGCTGGTTGGACCTCACCCCACGAGACCACCGCAAGCAATGCGGCGCCGCACTCACCGCAGCGGAGCGACGCAACGTGTGGGGTCACGCCGTCGGCCCCTTGCAGGGTGCGATGCCCATCGAACGCTCCCACTTCGAACGGAAGGCGTGCGAGCAAGCGCTCCTGCAACCGAAGGATCGCTGTCGTGTGGGCCCACCCGACTGCCTCGCCATCGGTGACCACTGCAACCGGGTCGAAGCGACAGCCCGCCCCACAGCGAGGACACGGCCGTTCGATCGTGGCGACGTCGACGGTGTCAAGTTCGTCGATACCGTCGGCGAGCACCTCGGGTCGAGGCTGGTCGGGATGGGTCATGCTGGTTCGAGGTCGGCACGAAGCAGATCCATGAGCAGGCCGTCCGACCACGTGCCGTCGGCGCGTCGCTCGTAGGAGCGCATGATGCCAACGGGGCGGAACCCGCATGTGCGGTAACACGCAATGGCGGCCTCGTTGTCGACCGACGGGTCGATCACCAGTCGATGATGGCCGCGGTCGCGAAAGAGGTGGCGCGCCAGCGTGACGATGGCGTCGCTCGCCAAGCCCTGCCGTTGGAGCGCCGGGTTGATGTACACGTCGACCGACGCGTGGCGATAGTCGGGGTCGTCCTCCTCAGAGAACTGAATCACCCCTGCCACGACGCCGTCGAGGGTCTCGATCGCCAGTTGGTGTAGTTCGTCGTCGTCGAGATCGTCGCCGAACTCTTGCGCGAGGTCGCCTCCGCGCCACCAGCGGCTCACCTGTTCCGTGCTGCGAATGGCGATGACTCGAGCGCGGTCGGCTGCGACGACGGGTCGGAGCTTCACCCGATGTCCGAGGAGAGTCGACGACGAAGCCATTGGGAAGTCGATCAGTGCAACGCGTCGCGTTGGGCGATGAGCGTGGCGAGCGGGTCGAGGTTGAACGGCGGACCCACCATGACGATGACGTGCGTCGCGCCAGCTTCGACGTAGCGCTGCACATCGTGCACATCGTCGGGGTCGACGGCCACCGTGCGTTCGATGGCTGACGGGTCGCGGCCCACCTTCGCGCACCACTCGTCGAGTACTGCATTCTTCTGGGCGAACGACTCCGGCGGGCCGAATGTGTTCCACGCATCGGCGTACTGGGCCACCAGCTTCAGCGTCACCTTCTCGCCGCCACCGCCCACCAGGATGGGAAGGTCGCCGACAGGCGCCGGGTTGAGCGCCGCAAGGCGCGCCTTCATGCGTGGCAGGTCGAGGCCGAGTTGGCGCAGACGGCTACCGGCCGTGCCGAACTCATAGCCGTACTCGGTGTAGTCGCGCTCAAACCAACCGGCACCGACGCCGAGGTACATGCGCCCGTTCGACACGTGGTCGAGGGTGCGTGCCATATCGGCCAACAGCTCCGGGTTCCGGTAGTTGTTGCCGCTCACGAGCATGCCGAGCTTGGCGCGGCTGGTGTCGGCGGCCATCACCGACAGCAACGTCCAGCCCTCGAAGTGCTCGGCATCGGGGTCGCCGTAGAGGGGGTAGAAGTGGTCCCACGTCCAGATGGAGTCGGCACCCATCTCGTCGGCCGCCCGCCATGCGTCGCGCATGGCCTGCACGGTGGTTGCCTGCGGATGGATCTGCACACCGACGCGGAGCTTGGTCATGAGTGCGACCGTACCGCGCCAGTCGCTTGACGACATTTAGCCATTCTGTTATATAACTGTCCTGTGAAATCTCCCGCCCCCGAGCGGCTCGACACGGTGTTCGCTGCGCTCTCCGACCCCACCCGCCGCGCCATCGTGCGCCGCTTGGCCGACGGAGAAGCCACCGTGCTCGAACTCGCCGAGCCCTTTCCCATCAGCCTCCCTGCCATCTCTCGCCACCTGAAGGTGCTCGAGAGCGCAGGCCTCATCAGCCGCAGCCGCAATGGGCAGCACCGGCCGTGCCGGCTACGGCCCGAACCGCTCACTGAGATCGTCGGCTGGGCCGAGCACACCACCACAGCGTGGGAGCAGCGGCTCGACCGCCTCGAGGCCCACCTCCGCGCCACCACCGCCGCATCACCCAACCCCACCACCAAGGACCCCCGATGACCCAGCACGCCAACGACAACCGCCACACCTGGTCGCTCGACCGCGAGGTGGTACTCACCCGCTTGATCGCCGCCCCACGTGCTGCCGTGTACGAAGCATGGACCGACCCAGCCGCCTTCTGTCAGTGGTTCGGCCCGAGTGGGTTCACCTGCACCGTGCACGAGATGGATGTACGGCCCGGGGGCCGTACCCGCTTCGACATGGTGGCGCCGGACGGCACGCTCTACACCAACCGCTTCGACTACGTCGAGATCGTCCCGGCGGTACGCATGGTGTTCGACCATGGCTCCGACATCGACGACGACCCCGGCCGCTTCCTCGTCACGTTGACCTTCGACGAGCAGTCCGACGGCAAGACCGTGCTCACCCTTCGCCAACTGCACCCCACTGCCGAACAGCGTGCGGCGGTGATCGGCTTCGGTGCAGTCGAGTACGGGATGCAGACCATGCAGAAGCTGGCCGACCACCTCGGGTGCGCGTAGTCCACCGCGCACTTCGCGCGGCATCCAGCAACCGAACCGCCCGCCGTGTCGCGCGAAATCCGCAATGGCTCACGGGAAGTGCGCGACACGGCGCGCAGGGCGGAGACCGGCTGGCAACTGACCAACCCAAGACGGTCCGAGCATCTCGGAGCCGCTGACTACGCTGACCCTCATGTGCCGATGTTGATTCCGTGCTCGTGCTCCTCCATCGCTGCGGTGCGTGCCATCCACGTCCGTAGCCATCGAGGAGGAGTTCCATGTCGCAACCATCTGTGAATCCATCAGCGCCCTCTGGGCGCACCACCCCAGGCTCTGGCATTGCCCGAGCCGCCATCAACGTTGTCCGTTGTGCGCTCATCGTGCGCGTGCTCGACGAGTGGTGGTCGTACCTGCCTGCCGGCTCGATCGACGACCAGGTCACCGATCTCGGTCTGTCGTACGGCCAGGCGGGCTGGCTGCTCGCCTTGCTGACGCTCGGCGGCCTCGTCGGCAGCCCGGTGGCTGCGTTGGCCGATCGCGGTCATCGTCGGCTCATCGCCACCGGCGGCGCAGTGTTGATCGCCGCGGGTCTGCTGGCGTTCGCGATGTCGGCACCGTTCCCTGTGCTGGCGGTCGCTGCTGTCGTGCTCGGCGGCGCCAGCGACATGATGATCCGGCCGCTCGAGTCGTCGTTGGCCGACGCGGCGGGGCCCGACCTCGACCGCATGCTCGGACGGCAGCACCTGCTGACGTGGGTGGGCGACTTCATCGCCCCGGCCTTCCTGGCGGTGGGGGCAGCCACCGTCATCGGATGGCGTGGCGTGTTCGCCATCACTGCTGCGGTGTTCGTGGTGTTCGCCGCGGTGCTGGCAGCATCGTCGTTTCCTGCCCCGGCAAATGCCGATGAAGGAGGTGACGAATCGCTGCTGCGGTCTGCTCGCACGCTGCTGCGCCACCGGGAGGTGTGGCTGCTCGCCGCCGCCGAGTTCGTGTTGCTGCCGCTCGACGAGGCCTTCCTCGGATTTGCAGTGGCACGCTCGGCCGCGGATGGCAACAGTGCCGCGGCGCAGCTGCTGGCGGCTGGCGTGGTGGTGGGCGGTTTGGTGGGGGCAGCGGTGGTATCGCGGCGTGGGCTCGACCGCCCGCTGGTGGTGGTGGGGTGCGGCCTACTGATGGCGGGGGCGGGGGTCGCCCCGGCGCGGCTGCCCCAACGGGGCCCCACCGACGGGCGGGGGCGGGGGCGGGCCG
>DMQJ01000327.1:0-396 GCA_003455715.1 Acidimicrobiaceae bacterium
GCCGCCCGCACGGGCTCGGGCACCGGCCCCGTCGACTCCACGTCCTCCACGCCCACGCCACCGCTCGCAGCCAACTCGCACAACGACGCGGCCAGCCCGCCGCGCGTTGGGTCGCGCAGCGTGTGTATTCCATCGCCACCCGCCGCCAACATCGCGGCCACCAACGTGTGCAGCGGAGCGCTGTCGGAGCAGATGTCGGTGCCGAACTCCAGTCCGTTGCGCCGGCTCAACACGGCGATGCCGTGCAACCCGATCGGCCCACTGAGCACCACGGCGTCACCGGGGCGCGCCCGGTGCGGGCCGACGTCGACTCCGGGCGCCACCACACCGATGCCCGTGGTGTTCACGTACAGGCCGTCGCCGTGGCCGCGCTCGACCACCTTCGTGTCGCCGGTG
>DMQJ01000327.1:574-751 GCA_003455715.1 Acidimicrobiaceae bacterium
TCGACCACCTTCGTGTCGCCGGTGGCCAACAGCACGTTCGCCCGGTGTGCGGCCACACCCATCGCATGCGCCATCCGCGCCAACGTTTCCAGCGGCAGGCCTTCCTCCAACACGAACGCGGTGGACAGCGCGAGCGGTACCGCACCGGTCATGGCGAGGTCGTTCACCGTGCCGTGC
>DMQJ01000327.1:953-3223 GCA_003455715.1 Acidimicrobiaceae bacterium
GGTCGTTCACCGTGCCGTGCACCGCCAGGTCGCCGATGCACCCACCGGGGAACTCCAGCGGCTGCACCACGAACGTGTCGGTGCTGAATGCCAAGCGGGCACCGGGCTGCAGGCTGGGCATGGGCAACACCGCGGCGTCGGTGGGTGTGGCGCCCGCAGCCGACGGTCCGAACGCAGGAAGGAACACCCGTTCCACCAACTCGCCACTCAGTACCCCGCCTCCGCCGTGCCCCATCACCACCACGTCGTGCGCGGCGGGCACGGGGCAACTCCACGCCAACACGTCGGCGGAGGTGGCGGTGTGGGCGGCCGTGGCGGCGGGCTCAGCCAACGCTCACCCTCCGGTACTGGTAGTAGGCCGCACACGCACCCTCGCTCGACACCATCGGCGCGCCGAGCGGCGAGCGCGGAGTGCACTCGCCGCCGAAGCACTCGCACTGGTCGGGGGCGAGCAGGCCCTGCAGCACTTCACCTGCCCGACAGCGTTCGGGCTCGTGAGTGTGGAGGCCGTCGACCTCGTCGAGTGCGAAACGCGACTCCGCGTCGAACTCGCGGTACGCGGGCGCAAGCCGCCATCCGCTGGCCGGGATGCTGCCGATGCCGCGCCATTCGCGGTCGCACACCTCGAACACGTCGGACAGCATCGAACGGGCAGCCGGGTTGCCCTCGGGCTTCACCGCTCGCTCGTACGCGTTCTCCACCTCGGCCCGCCCGGCCTCCAGTTGGCGCACGCAACGGCGCACGCCTTCCAACACGTCGAGCGGCTCGAAGCCGGTCACCACGATGGGCACGCGGTGGCGAGCGGCGATGGGCTCGTACTCCGCGGTGCCCATCACGGTGCACACGTGCCCGGCTGCGAGGAAGCCGTTGATGCGGCCCGACGGCACCACCGCCTCGATGGCCGGCGGCACCAGCACATGGCTCACGAGGAGGCTGAAGTTGGTGAGGCCACGGGTGCGCGCCATGTGAGCCGCCATTGCCGTGGCCGGGGCCGTCGTTTCGAAGCCGACACCGAACCACACCACCTGCCGGTCAGGTTGCTCCTCCGCCAGCCGCACCGCAGCGAGCGGCGAGTACATCACCCGCACATCACCGCCAGCCGCCTTCACCGAGAACAGGTCGCCGTTGCTGCCGGGCACGCGCAGCATGTCGCCGAACGAACAGAGGGTGACGTTGGGCGTCGCCGCCAATGCATGCGCGCGATCGATCATGGCAACCGGGGTGACGCACACCGGACAGCCGGGGCCGTGGATGAGTTCCACCGGCAACAGTTGGTCGAGGCCGTGGCGGATGATGCTGTGGGTCTGCCCACCGCACACCTCCATGATCGACCAGCGGCGCGTGACCGTGGCCGTGATGTCGTCGATCACGGCTCGAGCAGCCACCGGGTCGGCGAACTCGTCGAGCCACTTCATGGCGCACCACCCATCTCGTCGAACAGGCGCAGGGTCTCCAGCGCGGCCTGCTCGTCGAGCACGGTGATGGCGAACCCGGCGTGCACGATGACGTACTGACCCACCGCTGCCTCGGGCACGTACACGAGGCACACGTCGTTGGTGACGCCACCGAAGTCGACGGTGGCCATGGGCACACCGTTGTCGTCGCGCATCGCTGTCACCTTGCCGGGAATGCCCAGGCACATCTCAGCCACCTCCCCACTGTGTTCGCGCAGCCACCACAGCCTGCCCCAACGAGAGCCCCCCGTCGTTCGCGGGCACGAGACGATGAGTGAGTACCTCGTGCCCGGCGTCGGTGAGCAGGCTCACGGTGAGGCCGTGCAGCAGTGCGTTCTGGAACACGCCACCGGTGAGCGCAACCCGGCGACGGCCGATGCGCGCGGCGACCGATTCAACGGCGTCGGCCACTGCGCGCGCGATCGCATGGTGAAACGCGGCCGCCAACTCCGCGGCGGCAACACCTCGCTGCTGCGCGTCCAGCAGGTCGCGCACGAGTTGCCCTGTGTCGAACACGCCGCGGTCGACCGGCAGCCGCAACGACACGGCCGCGGTCGTCGCTGCCAACGCCTCCAACTCGATCGCGGCCTGCGCTTCGAACTCCACTCGGTGGCGCACCCCGAGCAACGAGGCCACCACGTCGAACAGGCGGCCCACGCTGGTGGTGGGCACACACCCGACGCCGGTGGCCACCTGGCGGCGCACCACCGACCGTTCTGTCTCGTCGCATGCGGCGATCGCTGGCTGGTCGTCGGGTGCGTCAATGCCCAACGCAGCCAGCCAGGCCGTCGCCACACGGCACGGGTTGCGCACCGC
>DMQJ01000419.1:0-3496 GCA_003455715.1 Acidimicrobiaceae bacterium
TCGTTGGCGCCGCCGTGCAGCGGGCCGTACAGCGCCGAGGCGGCGGCGGCGGCGGACGTGTAGGGGTCGCCCCGGCTGCTGCCCACCACGCGCATGGCAGTGGTGCCGCAGTTCTGCTCGTGGTCGGCGTGGAGGATGAACAGCACATCCATGGCCCGCTCGAGGCGCGGGTCGACCTCGTAGTCGCCGATCTTCCACATCATGTTGAGGAAGTTGGCGGGGAAGCTCAGGTCGTTGTTGGGGTAGACGAAGGGCAGGCCGACCGAGAAGCGATATGCCATCGCGGCCAACGTGGGGGTCTTGGCGATGAGGCGGAGAATCTGCTTGTCGCGGCTGGCCTTGGAGGAGATGTCTTTGGCGTCGTTGTAGAACGTGCCGAGAGCAGCCAAGGAACTCACCAGCATTCCCATGGGGTGGGCGTCGTAGTGGAAGCCGTCGACGAACCGCTTGCGCATGTTCTCGTGGATGAACGTGTGGCTGGTGACGTCGTTGGTCCACTTGGCCAGCTGGTCGGCGGTGGGCAACTCGCCATTGAGCAACAGGTAGGCGACTTCGAGGTAGGTGCTGTGCTCGGCAAGTTGCTCGATGGGGTAACCGCGGTAGCGAAGAATGCCGTTGTCGCCGTCGAGGTAGGTGATGCTGCTCTTGCACGCTGCCGTCTGCATGTAGGCGGGGTCGTAGACGAACAACGCTGGGTCGAGCTCGCGGATGGCCGACGCAGGGAACACACCACCCTCGATCGGTACGGTCACCGTCTTGCCGGTGCGGTCGTCGGTGATGGTGATGGTGTCGGGCATGTTGTTCCCTTCGCTGACACGGACATGGCGCGGGGCTTGCTCCCCAGACCTCCGAGACTAGCGGCGCGAACCCGAACCGGACCCACCCGTGCGCCGTGCAGGCGGAGGGATCAGAGCGGAGTGTTGTCGTGCGGGCGCGGCTGGATGTGTTCGCGCTTGTCGACCAGCGCCTGGAGCGCCGAGGCGATGACCTGGCGAGTTTCGGCGGGGTCGATGACGGCATCGACGAACCCGCGCTCGGCCGCGACGTAGGGGTTCAGCAAACGCTCGGTGTAGTCGGCTTCGAAGGCGGCACGATCTTCCGGTGTCGCCCGTCGCTGGAGGATGGCGGCTGCTTGCCCGGCACCCATCACCGCCAGTTCGGCCCACGGCCAAGCGAGGCACAGGTCGTTGCCCATCTTCTTGGAGTCCATCACGATGTAGGCCCCGCCGTAGCTCTTGCGGAGGATGACACAGATGCGCGGCACGGACGCCCGCCCGTAGGCGAATACCAACTGAGCACCGTGGCGGATCATGCCCCGCCACTCGAGGTCTTTGCCGGGATAGAAGCCAGGCGTGTCGACCAGGGTGAGCAGCGGCACGTTGAAGGCATCACACATGGCGACGAAGCGGGCTGCCTTCTGCGATGCGGGGATGTCGAGCGTGCCGGCGAGTGCCAACGGTTGGTTTGCCACCACGCCGATGGGCATGCCACCGATGGTGGTGAGGGCGGTGACCACGTTGTTGGCCCACCGGGGCCGCAGCTCGAGGAGTTCGCCATCGTCGGCCAGCGCACGAATGACGGCCCTGACGTCGTAGCTGCCCGTGGACGAAGGCGGGATGAGGGCACCAGCCTCTGGGGTGGAGCGATCGTTGGGATCGTCGGTGGGCCAGGGCGCTGGCTCCTCGTCGTTGTTCTGCGGGAAGTAGGCGAGGACTTGCGACGCCATTGCGATTGCTGCGTCGAGGTCGGGCGCGACCAGCGTGGCCGCACCGCTGTAGCGCGCATGGCTGGCGGCGCCACCGAGTTCGTCGTTGTCGATGAGCACGCCGGTGAACTCGGCGACCATGGTGGGGCCGCTCACGAAGGCGTACGCGGCTTCGGTCATCACCACATGATCGGCAATGCCCAGCAGGAGGGCTGGCCCCGATACTGCCGGGCCGTCGACGACGAAGATGGTGGGCACAATGCCCGAACAATCGGCCAGCGCCTTTGCAGCCCGGCCCCAGCCGTGCAGTGCACCGAAGCCCTCCACGATGTCGGCGCCGCTGGACCGCATGATGCAGACGAGCGGAATGCGGGTGTGGAGCGCTGCGGCCGCGGCGTGTTCGAGCGTGCTCGACGACTCGCTGGTGAGTGCTCCTCGGCGATCGGATGCATCGACCTCGACCCACACCACCTCGCGTCCGTCGACGTCGCGCACCATGGCGCGAACGGTTCCAGGCACCTTGCTGCGGAGTGCGACGTCGGGCATCGGTAGCAGGTTAGACAGATCGGCCCATGGGGAACGCTTCGGCTCCCACGTGCACTCCCGGCTGCTTGAGCCCCTGCACGGCTACCACCTCGCGAAGTACGCCGAGCAGCGCCCGAGTGGGCGAGCCTGGGGTGGGACGGCGTCGCTGCACCCATGCCACCACTCGGCGGGGCAGCTCGGGCACCGCGATGCGACGGAAGTCGCCCTTCAGCCAACGGGGGACGGAGGTGGCGGGCACGATGGCTGCTCCATAGCCCTCGAACGCCAGCGAGGTGAGCAGTCGGACGCCGTCGATCTCCACCTGGGGAACCAGTTCGATGCCGGCCGAGGCGGCAGCGCGGTCGACCACGCGCCGCAGCGCCGTTCCGAGCGGCGGGAGCATGAGGGGTTCTCCTGCGAGTGCAGCCAGCGGCAACGACTCGTGCTGCGAGAGATGGTGGCGGGTGTGTGCGAGCAGCACGAGGTCTTCGGCGAACAGTGGCTCGACGGTGACCTCCGGATCGTCGACCGGAAGGTGCACGATGGCGGCGTCGAGTTGTTGGGCCACCAGACGGGGGATGAGGTTGGTGGTGTTGCCCTCGTGGACGGTGACGTGCACGCCTGGGTGTTGGCGGCCGAGGTGAGTGAGCAACTGGGGGAGGAGCCAGCGGGCAGTGGTGCCCAGCACGCCGAGCCGGGAGTCGCCGCGCACTTCGTTGCCCCGTGACGCCATGTCGGCGACGATGTCGTCGAGCTCGTGGAGGATGCGTCGCGCCCGCTCGACCACGAGGACACCTTCGTCGGTGAGGCCACCACGCTGTCGGTCGACCAGACCGACGCCGAGCTCGCGTTCAAGGCGTGCGATGTGCCCGCTGACGTTGGACTGGACCGTGTAGAGCGCCCGAGCTGCACCCGAGAATGTGCCATGGTCGGCGATGGCGACGAGGGTGGAGAGCTGGCGGAGGTCCATCTCCGAAAACGATAGCGACCATCATGGATTTCGAGTTGAAAGATCACTCGTTCACGTGCATACTTTCACATGTTCGTAGCGACTCAGCCCCCAACGGGTCGCTCGAAGAGAACCGAATGTGGTTCCCCCACCACAGGTTCCAGGTTGAGAGGCCCCGCTTCCCCCAAGCGGGGCCTTTCCCGTTTTCGTCGGAGCGCCCGACTGAGCGGGGCCTGAATTGAGCACGGTGGCCCCGCTTCCCCCAAGCGGGGCCTTTCCCGTTTTCGTCGGAGCGCCCGACTGAGCGGGGCCTGAAT
>DMQJ01000419.1:3692-4140 GCA_003455715.1 Acidimicrobiaceae bacterium
CGCCCGACTGAGCGGGGCCTGAATGGCAGACTGGTGGGGTGGGGGCTGACGGTGATGGTGCACCTGGGACGGCGGGCGGGCTTGCCGCGACACTGAAGGAGACGGAGCGCTGGTTCCTGCGGCGAGGGGTGCCGCACTTCATCGAGCAGTACGACGCGTCGACGAGGGTATGGACGCGGGCGGCGCCGTTCGTGGTCATCGCCATCACGTCGTTGGCGGTGTTGGGCGTCGTGCTCTTCCCGTCGGCCGACAGCTTGCTGGCGGCAGTTCCGGTGGTAGTGGCGCCCCTTCTCACGTGGATGATCGGCAACCTGCTTCGACGGAGGCCGTTGCTGGCTCGACCCGGGCGTGTGGGCAGCGCCGATCTCGTGGTGTGGACGCTGCTCAGCGTCGCGCCCGATCTGGTCCGTGGTGAGTGGCAGGTGGCGGGCGCAGTCGTGGCGCTGCA
>DMQJ01000419.1:4309-18964 GCA_003455715.1 Acidimicrobiaceae bacterium
ACGCTGCACGTGGGTTTGTTGGTCGTCGCCTACATCGTCACCTCGTATGGCGTGGTGCCACTCCTGCGGTGGGGTGGCACCAGGTTGTGGGGTTCGCTCGGGGCGGTTCGGGTGGCGGCGGCTCGGGCCCTGCCGATGCTGCTGCTGTTCGTGTCGTTCTTCTTCCTCACGGGCGAGACGTGGCAGACGTTCTCGCACCTCGAGGGTGTTCCCTACGGGTTGGCGTTGCTGTTGTTCGTCGCCGTGGGCGTGTCGTTCGTGTGGAGCACCTTGCGTCCCGACATCGAGACCCTCGGGCGTTTCGAGAGTTGGGACGATGTGCGCACGGTGCTGGATCGAGCGGGGTCGCCGGCGGCGGGCCTTCCGATGCCGAGCGACGGGGAGCCCGAGGTGCTGCAGTTGTCGAAGCGTCAGCGGATCAACTCGTTGTTGGTGGCGGTGGGCAACCAGACCATTCTCGCCGGCTTGGTTGCTGCGGTGCTCGGCGTGTTCTTCCTCGTCTTCGGGTTCGTGGTGGTCGACGAGGCGTTGCTGGCCTCGTGGGCGCCGGGGCAGGAGCCACACGTGTTCTTCGGGGTCACCCTCAACGGCCGCCGGCTTGTGTTCACGGAGGAGTTGGTGCGCGTCAGCGGTTTCCTGGCGACGTTCTCTGGCTTCTACTTCGGGGTCTACTCGGTGACGGAT
This sequence comes from Acidimicrobiaceae bacterium, assembly GCA_003455715.1. Taxonomy (GTDB): domain Bacteria; phylum Actinomycetota; class Acidimicrobiia; order Acidimicrobiales; family Ilumatobacteraceae; genus UBA668. The sequence continues at coordinate 4,994 of DMQJ01000419.1, forward strand.
CCATCGTTCCGGCAAGGGTTGCAGGACGACTCGCGCCAGTCGCTGCGAGAGGCGATGGCGGCGCGCGTGGTCTACTTGCATGCGCGCGAGGGGTAAGCGAGGGAGAGCAGCCCAGCCTCCTGCAACGGTCGGTTGCGGCGGGGGCTTTCCCGCATTTCGAGGGTGGCCTAGTGTCTGCGCCCATGACCACCCCGCGCGGCGCAGCGTTCTTCGATCTCGATCGCACTCTTCTCGCTGGCGCATCCGGGGAGGTGTTCTCCAAGGCGATGCGTGCAGCCGGCTTGGTGAGCCGCAGTATCCCCGGTGAGTCGCTGCTCTACAAGTTGTTCAACACGGTGGGCGAAACGCTGCCCTCGATGGCGCTTGCGCGTCAGGCGGTGACGCTGGCGAAGGGCAAGCCGCGGGCCACGGTGCAACAGGCTGCCGAGAGCGCGGCCGATGCCTTGGCAGCAATGGTGCAGCCGCTGGCCGCGCCACTGTTCGATGAGCATCGGGCAGCGGGCCGGCCCATCGTGCTGGCAACCACTACCCCGTACGACCTCGTGGCGCCCCTCGCCAAGCGGCTTGGGCTCGACGACGTGGTGGCCACCCGCTATGGCGTGAACGCCGATGGCACCTACGACGGCACACTCGATGGCCCCTTCGTGTGGAGTGCTGGCAAGTTGGCCGCGGTGAAGGACTGGGCCGAACGCAACGGTTTCGACCTGAAGGAGAGCTTCGCCTACAGCGACAGCGTCTACGACACGCCCCTCCTTGCGGCGGTGGGCAATCCCTTCGTGGTGAACCCCGACCCACGGATGGCGCTGATGGCGGCTGCTCGGCGCTGGCCCACGCTCGACTTGTCCGGCGCCGCCGGCATGGTGAAGGAGGTCTCGTCGATGGCCCGCATTCCGGTGGTGAACATGGAGATCCAGCGCCTTGCACTGAGCTTCACGCACCCGTTGTTCTTCCCGTATGCGAAGTTCGACATCAGTGGCCTTGAGCACATCCCGCAGTCGGGTCCGGCCATCGTGGTGGCCAACCATCGCAGCTACTTCGACGCTGCCGCAGTGGCGGTCACCATTGCTCGCACCGACCGCACGGTTCGCTTTCTGGGCAAGAAGGAAGTGTTCGACGCGCCGGTGGTGGGGCAGATTGCGACGGCCCTCGGCGGTATTCGGGTGGATCGCGGCACCGGCAGCGACGGGCCGCTCAAGGCTGCGGCGGAAGCGCTGGAGAACGGCGATCTGGTGGCGATGATGCCGCAGGGCACCATCCCGCGAGGCGCTGGCTTTTACGACCCAGTCCTGCGGGGCCGGTGGGGTGCCGCACGCTTGGCAGCGATGACGAAGGCGCCGGTGATCCCGATCGGGCTCTGGGGTACCGAGAAGGTGTGGCCGCGATCGGCCCGTGTACCCAACATGCTCAACGTGGTCACTCCGCCCACCGTCACCATTCGGGTGGGGGCAGAGGTGCCCATGGTGTATCGCAGCCCCGACGCCGACACGAAGCGAATGATGAAGGCCATCATGGCCCTGCTGCCGCCGGAGAGCCGCGAGCAGCGCACCCCCACGGAGGCCGAGATCGCCTTGGCGATGCCGCCCGGCCATCGGGGCAACGGAACTGGCGAAGACCGCCGTCGCCCCGGCACCGACTGAACGGCTCGAGCGGCGAGGTGCTCACACTGAGTGAGGTTGTCAAGAACCGCGTACCTCCAGTTCAGGTTGAGAGTTCGTATCCCACCTGGTAGACGGGCTGCTCGTTGCGCAAACCGTCAAGCGAGATTGGTCCGTATGACCTATTCCGCCCACGGAGGGTGATCAGTACCCTCGGCTGCATCACACGGGAGGGTACGACCATGGTGCAGGTGCGCGAAGACGGCGGCAGTGCAGTGATCACGAATGGGGTGACAACCGGCGGGCGTCTTTTCCGCGTGCTGGTCGCCGTTGCTCTGGCGGTGCCGGTCGTGCCGATCATGTCGGACACCCCCCTCGTGCTGGCCACGAGCACGCTCTCGCCCACCACCGCGTGGGAGATCGACGGCAATGCGGTGGTGAACGGCAACGGCGGAGTCGCCAACGTCTCGGTGGCCGGCGACTGGGGCAACGATGCCGGCACCTCGTGGAGCGGCGGGAACTACGGTCCGGGCAACACGCCGGGTGGGCTCCCCTCGACAGGTTCGTACTACCTGTGGCGCGACATGGACGCCTGCAACAGCCTGAGCGACACCATCGGCGTTGGCGGCGACAAGGTCGACGACGGCCCGCAGTGGCCGGTCATCACCGGCAGCGCGCCCAAGAAGGCCGACATCCGCTCGGTGTCGCTGGCCGCCGAAAAGGTGAACGTCAACGGTCAGATCAACGACATCGTGTATGCAGCATTCGAGCTGTGCGAAGACAGCGGCGGCAGCTTCAACGCCAGCCTCTACTTCGACGACGGCGACGGCGTTCCTCCGAGCGCCGGCGACCTCAACGGCGACTTCATCATCATCTTCGATTTCAAGTCGGCGCAGGTGGGCGAGGGCTCGTTGTACAAGCGCGTGAACGGTGTGTGGGTGTTCCAGACGAAGGACGCAACGAAGATCGAGACCTTCGCCTCCGGCATCATGGGTGAGGCCGCGGTCAACCTCACCACGCTCGGCATCCTGCCGGGTACGCCCGGCCCGGGTGGTACCCCGTCGGCGTGCCGCACCGTGTCGATCGGCGGGCAGGTGGCCAGCATCTCGGGCTACTCCACTGGCTCGCAGGTGAAAGACCTCGTGGGTGTCACCCCGCTCGACATCTCCAACTGTGGTCCGCTGAAGGTCACCAAGGCGTCCAACGCCACCGACGCCACCACCGAGTTCGGCTACGACGTGTTCCAGAACGACAACCAGCCGACGCACGACAGCACCCTTGGTGTCAGTGGTGGGGCGGTCACCACGGAGCCCGACGCGAACGTTGCCGAGATCGACGCCACCATCAATGTGGGTGAGACGCACACCTGGACGAACGTGATCTCGCAGCCCGACTACAAGATCACCGAGGACGCGCCGCCCGTGGGGTGGGCGCTGCAGACCATCTCGTGCACCTACCCCAACATCTTTGCTGCCCCTGTGGGCGGCGTGTATCCCACCGCGACGGCCACCATCTACACGGCAGGCGCGTACACCAACCAGCAGTTCATCGTTCCTCCCTCAATCATCGATCTCGGCGGCGCGAGCCCGCTGACGCTGCCCGCCGCTCACTGCACCATCACCAACAACGTCACCGGCGTCAAGATCGTCAAGACCGGTTCGGGCGACCCGACCACGCTGTTCAACTTCGCCGACAACAGCGGCACCCCGAAGACGGCGTCGCTTGCCATCGTCGACAACCCTGGCACCCCCGCCGTGGAGAACGCGGCGACCTTCCTCTACAGCGCGGGCCAGAGCGTCACCATCACCGAGACCCTGCCCGGTGGCTCACCCGCGTGGGTGAACACCGCCATCTCGTGTGTCGACGGTCAGGGCAACCCGGTCGGGACCTCCAACCTTGGCACGAACTCGGCCACCGTCACCACGATCGCCGGCCAGGTAATCACCTGCACCTTCACCAACAACCAGAAGGGCAAGCTGATCGTGCAGAAGGCCACCGCGGGTGGCACCGGCACGTTCGCCATCGGCGGCACGGCGGCTGGCAACATCACCACGACGACCTCCGACGGCAACCCGTCGGGCAACACCCTCGTCGCCGAGGTCACGGCAGGTAGCGGCTACAGCGTCACCGAGACGGCCCCCGCTGGCTGGGTGCTCACCGGCATCGTGTGCTCCGACGGCTCACCCGCCAACAACATCGACATTGCTGCTGGCGAGACGGTCACCTGCACCGTCAGCAACGCCAAGGTCGGCTCCGTGTCGCTCACGAAGGACGTGGTCGGCGTGGCGCCTGGTTTCGACTGGGGTCCGTTCACCTTCACGATGACGTCGTCCTCCACCTTCAGCGGCACCGCCGCCCAGACCATCTCTGGCACCGGCCCGCAAACCGGTGTTGGCGCCGTGGCGTGGGGAGACCTCGTTCCCGGCCAGACCTACACCATCACGGAGACGACCGCTTCGGGTTGGATCCAGACCCTGTCGTGCAGCGGTGTCACCGACACCAACCCCGCCGCCAACGTGGTCACCTTCGTTGCCCAGGCGGGTGTCGCAGTGGTGTGCTCCGCCGCCAACACGGCGACCCCCACCTCCGTGTCGCTCACCAAGTCGGTGCAAGGCGTCGCGTCCACCTTCGACTGGTCGTTCGAGTTTGCGCTGTCGCCCACGACGGGCGTGACGGGCACTAGCCCGGTGACCATCTCCGGCACCGGCAACTCGACGTCGGCTCCCGTGCAGTGGACCAACCTCACCCCGGGCGAGACCTACACCATCACCGAGACGTCGGTGGCCAACTGGACGCAAAGCATCTCTTGCACCGGTGTCACCGACACCAATCCAGCCGCCAACGTCGTCACGTTCGTTGCCGGTCTCTCCCAGGCAATCGTCTGCTCGGCCACCAACACGGCAGCTCCGGCGTCGGTGTCGGTCACCAAGGACGTCACCGGTGTGAGCGCCGACTACGACTGGAGTTTCGACTTCTCGATCACCCCCACCGATGGCTTGACGGGTGCGGCCACGCAGGCGATCTCGGGTGAGGGCCCGGGGTCGGGCGACAACTCGGCGTCGTGGTCGGGCCTGGTGCCCGGCGAGACCTACACGATCACCGAGACGGCGGTGGCGAACTGGACGCAGACGCTGGTGTGCACCGGTGTCACCGACACCAACCCGGCCGCCAACGCGGTCACGTTCGTCGCGACCCCCGGCGCTGCCATCACCTGCGAAGCCGACAATGCGGCGGCTCCGGCGTCGGTGTCGGTCACCAAGGACGTCACCGGCGTGAGCGCCGACTACGACTGGTCGTTCGACTTCTCGATCTCGCCGGCCGATGGGTTGACGGGTGCGGCGACGCAGGCGATCTCGGGTGAGGGCCCCGGGTCGGGCGACAACTCGGCCTCGTGGTCGGGTCTGGTGCCCGGCAACGTGTACACCATCACCGAGACCTCGGTGGCCAACTGGTCGCAGAACCTGGTGTGCGCAGGCGTCACCGACTACAACGCTGCGGCCAACGTCGTCACGTTCATCGCTGGGCCCGGCGCCGTCATCACCTGCGAAGCCTCCAACGCAGCGACCCCGGCCTCGGTGTCGGTGACGAAGGAGGTCTCCGGAGTCGACGACCAGCTCGACTGGAGCTTCGACTTCTCGATCTCGCCCACCGATGGCGTCACGGGCGACCCCATGCAGACGGTGATGGGTGCGGGCAACACCACGGCTGGCCCGGCCTCGTGGAGCAACCTGCTCCCCGGTGTCACCTACACCATCACCGAGTCGGCCCCCGCCGGCTGGCTGCAGAGCATCGAGTGCGTCGGTCTCACCGACCTCGATCTGGTCGCCAACACCTTCACCCTCGTGGCCACCCCCGGCCTGGTGCTCACCTGCACCGCGTCGAACGATGCCACCCCGGCCACGCTGGAGCTCGAGAAGTCGGTGAGCGGCGTTGCCGACGACTACGAGTGGTCGTTCGAGTTCATGCTCACGCCTGCGGCGACGTCGAACCCCGATCCGTCGGTGGTATCGGGCACGGGCAACAGCACCGACAGCATCACCTGGACCAACCTGGTCCCCGGCACGCTCTACACGCTCACCGAGACCGCGGTCGACGGCTGGACCCAGACGCTGGATTGCGGCATCGTCGGCGACGACACGTCCGATGCCACCGTCACGTTCGTGGCCGCGCCGGGCCAGACCATCTCGTGTGAGGCCGTCAACGTGGCCGACGAGGTGACCATCAAGGTCGACAAGACCGCCGTGGGCGGCGACGGCACCTTCGAGTTCGCCCTCACGCCGGCCGACGCCACGTTGCCGAACGTCACCACTGTTGGCGGCAGCGGCACGACCGGTTCGATCGGCGGCCTGCTGGCCGGCAACACCTACAACGTCACCGAGGTCGACCCTGGTGCCTCATGGATTGCCGGTGGCCTGTCCTGCACCGTGGTGGCAGCCGGCTCCGTGACGTCGGTGCCCGTGGCGTTGCCCTACACGGCAGAGCCCGGCGACGCCATCACTTGCGCCGTCACCAACGTGAAGAAGGGGCGCATCGTCGTCGTGAAGAACACCCTGGGTGGCGACGGCACCTTCGACTACCAGGGCAGCTGGATCGGCGGTGGCGACTTCTCGATCACGACCACCTCGGGCGCTGGCATGGCGCAGTTCGACGATGTCCTCCCGGGCATCTACACGGTCACGGAGCTGCCCGCTTCCGGCTTCGACATCAACACGCTGGTGTGCGTCGACGGGTCGTCGGATGCGTCGCCGGGTTCGTCGCCCATCGCTCCCACTCGCGTGGTGAACGGCGTCATCGAAGTCGACCCGGGAGAGACGGTCACCTGCACCTACGGCAACGCACGCCGCGGCAACATCGTGATCATCAAGGACGCTGTTCCGAACCTGGCCACCGACTTCGGGTTCACCGCCGAGGGTCTTGTGCCGGCGAGCTTCTCGCTCGACGACGACGCCGACGGGACGCTGTCGAACTCGCAACTCTTCAGCGACCTGACGGCGTCGGTGGCCACCGACACCGACTACGTGGTGTCCGAAGATCCGATCGCCAACTGGCAGCTCACCAGCATCGAGTGCAGCAACGACGAGAGCGACATCAACCTCGCCGGGCGCACCGCCACCATCCATGTGGAGCCCGGCACCACCACCACCTGCACGTTCACGAACGAGGCCGACCCGGCCGAAGTGACCGTGTCGAAGACCGTGAGTGGCGTTGCCGAGGGCTACGCATGGGGACCGTTCGAGTTCACCCTGTCCGGCGGAGCCGCCACGGGGACGAACCCGCAGACGATCTCGGGCACCGGCCCGGGCGCCGGTGATTCGAATGCGTCGTGGACCGGCCTGGTTCCCGGCACGGAGTACACCATCACCGAGACTGTGGTCGACAACTGGTCGCAGGCGCTCGCCTGTGTGGGTGTCACCGATACGGACGGCGTTGTCGACAACTCGGTGACGTTCGTGGCTGAGCCTGGTCAGAGCATTGTTTGCTCGGCGAGTAACGATGCTGATCCGGCCGACGTGACGGTCGACAAGACGGTGTCGGGTGTGGCCGACGGCTACGAGTGGGAGTTCGACTTCTCGATCACCCCGACCGAGGGCGTCACCGGCGACTCCCCGCAGAGCATCTCGGGCACCGGCCCGGGTGCGGGTGACAACACGGCGTCGTGGAGCGACCTCCTGCCCGGCACGGAGTACACCATCACCGAGACTGTGGTCGACAACTGGTCGCAGGTGCTCTCCTGTGTGGGTGTCACCGATACGGACGGCGTTGTCGACAACTCGGTGACGTTCGTGGCTGAGCCTGGTCAGAGCATTGTTTGCTCGGCGAGTAACGATGCTGATCCGGCCGATGTGACGGTCGACAAGACGGTGTCGGGTGTGGCCGACGGCTACGAGTGGGAGTTCGACTTCTCGATCACCCCGACCGAGGGCGTCACCGGCGACTCTCCGCAGACCATCTCGGGCACCGGCCCGGGTGCGGGTGACAACACGGCGTCGTGGAGCGACCTCCTGCCCGGTGAGACCTACACCATCACCGAGACCGACGTGGCCAACTGGACCGAGATGCTGGAGTGCATCGGCGTGGTGGATCAGGACGCTGCGGCCAACACGGTCACCTTCACGGCCGAGCCTGGCCAGAGCATCGTCTGCTCGGCCACCAACACCGCGGCACCCGCCACTGTGGAAGTCGACAAGACGGTCATCGGCGTGGCCGACACGTTCGAGTGGGAGTTCACCTTCTCGATCAGCCCGACCGCCGGCGTCACCGGTGACAACCCGCAGGCGATCTCCGGTACGGGCAACGGCACCGAAGGCCCGGCCAGCTGGGGCAACCTGCTGCCCGGCACCACCTACACCATCACCGAGTCGGCCCCGGCCGGCTGGACGCAGAGCATCTCGTGCACCGGCCTCACCGATCTCGACCAGGTCGACAACACCTTCACCTTCGTGGCCCAGGTGGGCCAGTCGATCACCTGCGAGGCGACCAACGACGCCGAGCCGGCCGACGTGACCCTGGAGAAGACGGTGTCTGGTGTGGCCGACACGTTCGAGTGGGAGTTCGAGTTCTCGATCTCGCCGACGGATGGTGTCACGGGCGACAGCCCGCAGACCATCAGCGGCACGGGTCCGGGCGTCGGCGACAACGCCGTCACCTGGAGCAACCTGCTGCCCGGCGAGACCTACACCATCAGTGAGACGGCCGTCCCCGGCTGGACCTCGACCCTGTCCTGCACCGGCGCTGCCGACATGGACACGGATCCCACCACCTTCACGTTCGTCGCCCAGCCCGGCCAGTCGCTGGACTGCGACGCGACGAACACGGCCACCCCTGCCGATGTGTCGGTGAACAAGACCGTGTCCGGCGTCGACGACGAGCAGGACTGGACCTTCGAGTTCAGCATCGCCCCCACCGAGGGTGTGGCCGGCGACAACCCGCAGACCATCAGCGGCACGGGGAACACCACGGAGGGTCCGGCCACCTGGAGCAACCTGCTTCCCGGCGAGACCTACACCATCACCGAGACCGACCAGGCCGCCTGGTCGGAGGCCCTGGTGTGCGACGACCTCGTCGACCTCGACGACGTGGCGAACACCTTCACGTTCGTCGCCCAGCCTGGCCAGTCGGTGGTCTGCTCGGCGTCCAACACGGCCGACCCGGCGAGCATCGAGCTCACCAAGTCGGTGTCGGGCGTCAGCGACGACTACGAGTGGGAGTTCGAGTTCACGCTGACCCCGTCGGCCACCTCGGACCCCGACCCGTCCGTTGTGTCGGGCGTGGGCAACACCACCGACACGATCGAGTGGACGGGCCTCGTGCCCGGTACCGAGTACACGCTCGCCGAGACCGCGGTCGACGGCTGGACGCAGACGCTGGATTGCGGCATCGACGGTGACGACACCACCGATGCCACGGTCACCTTTGTCGCCACGCCCGGCCAGGTCATCACCTGCGAGGCCAGCAACGTGGCCGAGCCGGTCGACGTGACGATCCGCAAGACCGTCAGCGGCGTCGCTGAGGGCTACGACTGGGAGTTCGAGTTCTCGATCGATCCCGCGGCAGGCCTCACGGGCGACAACCCGCAGACCATCACCGGCACCGGCCCAGGCGCCGGCGACAACTCGGCGATGTGGGACGGGCTGGTGCCCGGCCAGGAGTACACCGTGAGCGAGACCGCGGTCGACCACTGGTCGCAGGCGATGTCGTGCTCGCCGGTGATCGACCTCGACACCGACCCGACGACGGTCACCTTCGTGGCCGAGCCGGGCATGAGCATCACCTGCCAGGCCACCAACGACGCCGACCCGGCCGACATCGAGATCAGCAAGACCGTGTCGGGTGTCAGCGACGACTACGAGTGGGAGTTTGCGTTCACGCTCACCCCGACCGACGGCGTCACCGGTGACAGCCCGCAGACCATCAGCGGCACGGGCAACACCACCGAGGGCCCGGCGTCGTGGAGCAACCTGCTCCCCGGCACCACCTACACCATTGCCGAGACCGGCGTCGACAACTGGGGTGAGCTGGTCACCTGCGTGGGTGTCACCGACACCGACACCGACCCGCTGACGGTGACGTTCGTCGCAGAACCCGGCGACGCCATCGTCTGCTCGGCCCAGAACAACGCCGACCCCGCCTCGCTGACCCTCACCAAGACCGTCTCCGGTGTGGCCGAGGGCTACGAGTGGGGCCCGTTCGAGTTCACGCTGAGCGGCGGCACCTACTCCGGTGAAGCCACCCAGGGCATCAGCGGCACCGGCCCCAACGCCGGTGACAACTCCGCTTCCTGGACCGGCCTCGTCCCGGGTGCCGAGTACACCGTCACCGAGACAGATGTGCCGAACTGGACCGAGGTGCTGTCGTGCACCGGTGTCACCGACACCAACCCGGCCGACAACGTCGTCACCTTCGTGGCGGCGCCCGGCCAGGATGTCGTCTGCTCCGCTCGCAACGAGGCCGATCCGGCCGACGTGACGGTCGACAAGACGGTGTCGGGCGTGGCCGAGGGCTACGAGTGGTCGTTCGACTTCTCGATCTCCCCGACCGAAGGGGTGACGGGCGACAACTCGCAGACCATCTCGGGCACCGGCCCGGGTGCGGGTGACAACACGGCATCGTGGAGCGACCTCCTGTCCGGCGAGACCTATGTGATCACCGAGGCCGACGTGGCCAACTGGACCGAGACGCTGGAGTGCATCGGCGTTGACGACCAGGACACTGCGGCCAACACGGTCACCTTCAGCGCCGAGCCCGGCCAGAGCATTGTCTGCTCGGCCACCAACGAGGCCGCCCCGGCCAGCATCGAGCTGACCAAGACGGTCAAGGGTGTTGCTGCTGACTACGCCTGGGAGTTCGAGTTCGTCCTCACTCCGGCCGCCACCTCGGATCCCGATCCGTCGGTGGTGTCGGGTGTGGGCAACACCACCGACACCATCTCGTGGTCGGACCTCGTGCCCGGCCAGGAGTACACGCTCACCGAGACGGCGGTCGACGGCTGGATCCAGACGCTGGATTGCGGCATCGACGGTGACGACACGAGCGACGCCACCGTCACCTTCGTGGCCGAACCCGGCATGGTGATCACCTGCCAGGCCAGCAACGAGGCCACGCCCGGCACCCTCACCGTCATCAAGACGACGGTGGGCGACGACGGTGAGTTCGCCTTCACCCTCACGCCGAGCGACATCGCCATCCCCAACGTCACCACCTCCGGCAACACCGGTACCACCGGTGCGCTGAGCGGCCTCGTGCCCGGCACGTCGTACTCGCTGAGCGAGGTCGACCCCGGCGCCGACTGGTCGCTCGAGGACGTGGCGTGCGAAGACGGCGAGGGCAACCCCGTCGACGTCAACGACTTCAGTGTCGAGCCCGCCGGTTCCGTCACCTGTGAGTTCACCAACTACCGCCGCGGACCAGTGACCGTTGAGAAGACCGTCACCGCAGGCCCGACGCCGGTGGCCGGCCAGCCCACCCAGTGGGACGTCACCTACGAACTCGTCGTCACCAGCGAGAGCTACATCGCCGAAGAGTTCGACCTCACCGACGAGTTCCAGTTCGGTGGCGGCATCTCGGTGGTGAGCGCCTCGGCGAGCACCACCGACCCGGTGACCCTCGAGGGCACCTGGAACGGCACCAGCAACATCGATCTGGCGATCGACGAGACCATCGCCGCTCGCGGCTCGGTCACGATCACCGTCGAGGTGCGGGTGTCGGTGGCCGGTGGTACCACCAGCGAGCAGCGCGACTGCTCGTTCGGCGACGACGAGGAGGGCACCGGAACCTTCAACGAGGCCGTGGTCATCTCCCAGGGCCAGAGCGACGATGGCAGCGACTGCGGCGAGATCCCCGACCCGCAGATTTCGATCGAGAAGACGGTCGTGTCGGAGCCGGTGCGCAACGCCAACGGCACTTTCACGATCGGCTACGAGATCGAAGTCACCAACGCCGCAGGCGCTGGCAACGGCGAGTACGACCTCGTCGACACCTTCGCCTTCGGCGAGGGCATCACGGTGGTCGGCCAGCAGCTCACCGACAGCCCGGTCGGTGTGACGGTGAACCCCGACTACGGCACGGTGGGTGAAACCACCATCGCCGAAGACGTGGCAATCGGCCCCGACACCGTCCACGTCTACGTGGTCGAGGTGACGGTCTCCATCGAGGTCGCAGAGACCACCGATGGCGATTGCGACATCGATACCGACGAGAACACCGGCCTGCTCAACACGGCGGAAGTCGTCGTGGAGAGCTTCCCCGGCGACTCCTCCGAGGTGTGCCGTCCGGTGAGCACCCTCAAGGTCGTGAAGGTCGTTGTCAACGACAACGGCGGCAACGCCGAAGCCGCCGACTTCATGCTCTCGGCCTCGCAGGATGACGACGTCGTCCTCTCTGGTGAGGGCGTGGCCGAGGGTGCGGTGCTTGCTGGCGAGTACGTCCTTGGTGAGACCCCGCTCGACGGCTACGTGCCGGTCGGCGTGGAGTGCGAGGGCGGCGAGTTGGCCGACAACACGGTGACGGTGCCCGAGGGTGCCAACGTCGTGTGCATCATCACCAACGACGACCTGCCGGTCGACCTCGAGATCGACAAGGACGACGGTGGCGCCGAGCCCGTGCCGGGCGAGTCGTTCACCTACACCGTGACGATCACGAACGTCGGCACCCGCGACGCCGACCTCGGCGAGGCGGTGACGGTCACCGATGAGCTGCCGGCCGGTCTGTCGTGGGGCGCTCCGCTTCCGAGCGAGTGTGCCGCTGTCGGCCAGACGCTCACCTGTGCGCTGGATCCTGCCGACCTCACGGCCGGTGGTTCCGTGGTGCTCACGCTGCCGGTGACGGTGGATGAGGATGCCCCGTCGGCCACCTACACCAACGTCGCCTGGGTCGACACTGAGGACGACCCGGTGTGCATCGAAGAGGAGTGCGTGCCGCCGCCGGCCTGCCCCGAGCAGGGACAGCGTCTCAACGCCCTCAGCGACCCGAGCAACAACGTCGACTGCGAAGACACCCCGGTGGAGGAACTCGCCGACCTGGCGATCGTGAAGACCAACGACAACGCCACGCCGGCGGTGGGTTCTACGTTCAACTGGGTGCTCACGGTGACCAACAATGGCCCGCACACCGCCAAGGACGTCGAGATCTCCGACGTGGTGCCCGCGTCGCTGACGGTCACCGGTGTGTCGTCGACCGACTTCGCCTGCCTCCAGGCTGGGAACGCCGTCTCCTGCACCCGCCCGGCGCTCGCCGTCGGCGCAGTTGGCACGATCACCATCACGGTGCTCGTCCCGCTCGGCACGCCCGCCGGGGTGGGAATCGTCAACCGGGCCACGGTGACGGGCTCTGTCGAGGACCCCGACACGTCGAACAACGAGTCGAGTTCGTCGGTGGTGCCGCGGGCACCCGAAGTGGAGCCGCCCACCACGACGGTTGGTGGGCGCATTCCCGAGACGGGCAGCGACGCCTCGAGCGGGCTGGCTTACGGCTTCTGGATGGTGCTCATCGGCAGCGTGGTGATCCTGGCAACCAGGCGCCGCAAGGTGTGACCGGAAGATGGGCCGGTGGTGCACTCGTTGCACCACCGGCCCATCTTCGTGGTGTGGAGGTTGGTCAGCCCTTCTTGGGGGGCAGCGGGAAGAACGAACTGGTGCGAGCGATGTACTCGGCGTATCCGGGCTTGCGCTTGCCGAGCGACTTCTCGAGCAGCTTCACGCCGCTCACCCGCACGAGCAGGAACGTCATCACGGCAGCGCCCAGCAGGCCCCACCGGCCGATGGGAGTTTCGGCAGCGACGAGGGCGATGCCCCACCACACGCAGGCGTCGCCGAAGTAGTTGGGGTGACGGGTGTACTTCCACAGGCCGCGGTCCATCACCTGTCCGGCGTTGGCGGGATCCTTCTTGAACCGTGCCAACTGCAGGTCGCCGATGGTCTCGAACGACAGGCCGATGAGCCAGATGGCCACGCCGACGTAGGCGAGCACACCGATGTCGGGCGAGTCGCCGGTCTGGCCGAGCTGCACGCCGATCGACACCACGAACATCAGCACGCCTTGCAGCGCGAACACGGTGACCAGGCTGATGACGGGGAAGCGTGGCCCCCAGTGCTTGCGCATGGCCTTGTAGCGATAGTCCTCGCCCTTGCCGTGGTTGCGCCAGAACAGGTAGCCGCCGAGCCGGAGACCCCAGATGGAGGTGAGGGCGACCAACAGGTTCTGTCGAGCTTCCACTCCATCCACCTGCGTGCGCACAGCCCAAGCGACGGCCACGAAACCGAGGCCCCACACGATGTCGACGATGGACGCGTTCTTCAGTGCCAGGCTGAGTAACCAGGTGGCCACCATGACGGCGGCAATGACAATGCCCGCGGTAGAGAGTGCGGTGCCACCTGGTTAC
>DMQJ01000242.1:0-578 GCA_003455715.1 Acidimicrobiaceae bacterium
TTGCCAGCTGAGCCGATCGTGGCGCGGGCCGCGGCGTCGCCGGCAGCACCTCGGCGCCTGGCTCCGCGTGCTCGGGCCGCTCCACCAACCGCGACACCACTTCCACGGTCCGCGGCATCCATCGATCGACGCCGCTCGGATGACGGCGGTACATGGTGAGCCGGTAGTCGGTCACCACTTCGTCGGCCACGTGCATCAGCACGTCGTCGGTCATCAACTCCACGCACAACTCCACCGGACCGCGCTCCACACTGTCGTCGCGATCGAAGAGACGGCCGAGGTGTTCGGTGCCGCTCACCAGCAGCGAACCCTTCTGCAGTTGGGCCCTGGTGATGACGCCTTCCACCAGCAAGCGCACGCCGAGGCCGCCGTCGGTGGTGCGCTCGGCGAAGTACACCTGGCCATCGCGCAGGTACACGTTGGTGGGCGGTGTGGTTGGCAAGGTCAGCTCACCGGTGAGGAACTGGTGCCGGGCCGCGTCGATGACCTGCCATGCAGGTCGGGGCACAGCCGCGCCCCCGTCGCCGAACAGATCCACGTTCACGGGGAGAGTGTCGGCACAACCTGAACGAATCTTG
>DMQJ01000242.1:774-1148 GCA_003455715.1 Acidimicrobiaceae bacterium
TCGGCACAACCTGAACGAATCTTGAGGTGGTTCACGGTGCGTGAGCAGGCACGACGCGGCGTGCCGTGTTCTCCCCGTGGCGCGCCACCCCGGAACCGCTAACCTGCCGCACCGGAAGGATGCCCGAGCGGCCAAAGGGACACGCCTCGAAAGCGTGCGAGGTGCAAGCCTCCGAGGGTTCAAATCCCTCTCCTTCCGCCACACGCGACGCCGTCCTCCGGGGCGGCGTCGTTCGTTTTCGAGGTCAAGCCCGCAGGCGGCCCGGCCGATGCTCCCGTATGCGGTGGAGACGCGCGCTGGTGGCGCTGGTGATGGCGGGCGCACTCGGTACTCCCGCGGCGACGCCCTCCACCGCCGTGGCCGCACCCTCCACT
>DMQJ01000242.1:1317-6017 GCA_003455715.1 Acidimicrobiaceae bacterium
GGCGCCCCACGGCCAGCAGGCGATGGCCACATCGGTGCGGCACGGCAGGGTGTTGAGACCCATCTCGCCGTAGCCGTAGTAGGCGATCGGCCGGATGTAGCAGCTCGGCAACCCTCGCTGCCGGGGCGTGTGGGCCGACGGCGATGTCGGCCGCGCAACTCAACACGGTGTTCTCCAGCCCTGGCATCGGTGCAGGCGCCGGCGTGGTGGGTGTGGCCGGGGCCGACTATCAGCACGTGTATCCCCTGCCCGACGGCCGTTTCCTGTGGCTGTTCCAAGACGTGTTCTTCAGCAACGACGACGACCTGCGCGACAGCCTCGGCGCCGCGGCGCACAACGCAGGGTTGGTGCAGGACGGTTCGTGCTGGACGGTGCTCGGTGGGCCCGGCATGCAGAACTACATCGGTTCGTCGCTCACCACGCCGCTGCGCCGATGGTTCTGGCCCATGGGCGGCGAGATGGGGTCGGACGGAGCGCTGTGGGTGTTCATGGCCGAGATGTTCAACCCGCGCAACACGGGCGCCGCGTACGGTGCGGCGCCCGTGGCCACCTGGGTGGCGCGCATCAACCCCTCGACGCTGGCAGTGCTGTCGTTCGCCAAGGCCCCCGACGCCAGCAGCCGCCTCTACGGCTGGTCGGTGGTGAGTGACGACACGCACTCGTATCTCTACGGTCACTGCTACCGCCAGTTCATCAACAACGTGAACAGCGTCGCCCAGTTCGATGCCGGGTGCATGCCGCACACCTACCTGGCTCGCGTGCCGAAGGGCAGGTTCGACCTGGCTCCCGAGTACTGGAACGGCGGTTCATGGGGAGGCGCGGCGGCGGCTCGGCCATTGATGACTCGCGGTGCTGCCAACCCGATGGACGTTCGTCGTTTCGGTGAGGTGTACGTGAACGTCACCAAGATCGACGACTGGTGGGGCGCCTGGGTGTACATCGACAAAGCCCCGAACCCGTGGGGCCCGTGGGAGAACGACCAGAGCCGCTTCATCGTCGCCGAACGGAAGTGTTCAGTGTGCGGCATCTACCACGCCCAGATCCTCCCGACATTGGTGGACGGTGCGCTGGTGGTGTCGTGGAGCAACGGAGGCCCCTTCAACCTATGGCAGGCCGACGCCGACTTGTATCGGCCCTCCTTCGTGTCGATGCCACTGCCCACCTACCGAACCGACCCACCGGCCCCCGGGCTCACCATGACGTCTCGCGACCCGGTGCGCGCCATCGACACTCGCTCGCCCGCCAAGCGGATGCGCGGTGGCTCGATGCTCACGGTGGCCCTCGCCGGCAAGGTGGCGCCCACTGCCGTCGGCGCGGTGGTGAACCTCACCGCAGTGAACCCGGCCGGCATCGGCTACCTCACCGCGTGGCCGTGTGGCGCACGAATGCCATTGGCGTCGGTCCTCAACACGGTGGCGGGGCAGAACACGGCCAACGGAGCGCACGTGCGCCTCGACCACCAGCAGCGCTTGTGCGTGTACGCCTCGATCGACACCGACGTGGTCGTTGACGTGACGGGCTCGTACGTGTCGACGGGCGGTGCTGGGCTCCACGTACTGAACCCGACGCGGCTCAGCGGTGATGGCCTACCGGTCGGTGCGCAAGCCACGGCTGCGGTGCCGGTAGCCGACCTTCACGACGAGGTGCCGGCGAACGCGTCGGCGGTGACGGTGACAGTGTCGGTGGCCCAACCGACGGCCAAGGGCTACCTCACCGTTTGGCCCTGCGGCACCACGATGCCGGTAGCCAGCACGCTCAACTTCCACGCCGGTTCGCCCGTGGCCAACTCGGCCACCGTGCCGCTCGGCGGGTCGGGCGACCTGTGCGTGTTCTCCTCGGTGGCGGCGACGGTGACCGTCGACCTCGTCGGCTGGTGGAGTGCTTCGGGGGCACCGGCCCGCCTCGAGCTGAGCAGGCGAGTGATCGACACCCGCGACGGTGCTCGACCAGTGGCGGGCGAGGTGGTGGATGTGCCGTTGGGTGATGCCGTGCAGCCGGGGGCCCAAGCAGTGGTGGCCAACATCACGGTGGTTCGACCCACCGGCACCGGCGACGTGCTCGCATGGGCATGCGACGGCGAACCCGAGGCGCTCACCCTGGTGGCAGCCAACAACGTGAATCGCGCGGGCGTCGGCCTGACGGCGCTAGCCGACGACAACTCACTGTGTGTGCGGTCGAACGTTGCAGCCCACGTCGTGGTGGATGTGATGGTGTCGTTCTGAGGGTGAACCCTCATGGGCGCATCACTCGCAGCGGAAGCCGTCGGCCGGGGCGTTGTTCACCGGGTCGATGAGGTAGTCGTCGATCACGTCGTAGGCGCACTGGTTCACTCCGTACCCGGTGTGTTGGTCGGCGGTGACGATCACCAGACGGCCGTCCTCCAAGGCGTCGGCCATCGCCTCGGTGCTGGAGAGTGGTGTGGCCGGGTCGCCGGTGGTGCCCATCACCAGGATGGGTCCGGCGCCGACCCCGGTGACCTCCACGCGTGGGTCGATGCTGGGCGGGAAGAACGTGCAGAAGTACGAGCCGGTGGTGCCGGGCGCGAACCGAGGGGCGACGGAGCGGTACTGCTCGGCGGTGGCGTCGTCGTCGGCCACACTCAGTCGCTCGGCATCGTCCATGCACACGATGGCCTGGAAGGCCTCCAGCGAGTTGTCCCAGGTGCCGTCGTCGCGACGCTGGAAATACTGGTCGTGCAGGTCGAGCAGGCGTTCACCCTCGCCGAACTGAGCGTTCGACAGCGCCTGCTCGAGCAGGTCCCAGTAGCTCTCGCTGTACATCGCCAGCGCGACCGCGTTGATGGCCACACCGCGGGTGACGTCGGGACGACCCTCGCGGCTGGGTACGGGCTGCTCGTCGAGCGCCAGCATCAAGTCGTCGAACGCCCCTTCGGCGTCGCCGTCGTTGTGAAACGCGCAGTCGGGATCGGCGCTGCACTGCGCGAGGAAGGTGGTGAGCGTGCCCTCGAACCCGGCTGCCTGCTGCACGCCGCTTTCGGTGAACCCGGCCGTGGGGTCGGCGGCGCCGTCGAGCACTGCCGCGCGAACGGTGTCGGGGAAGAGGGTGGCCCAGGTGGCCCCGAGCTCGCTGCCGTAGCTGAACCCGAAGTAGCTGATGGTGGCTTCGCCCAACGCCTGGCGGATGCTGTCCATGTCGCGGGCGGTGTTGTTGGTGGTGATGTAGGGAAGGATGTCGGCGTTGTTGCTCACGCAACCGTCGGCGAACTCTTCGGCCAGGTCGATGAGTTGCTGGCGCTCGGCGTCGTCGTCGGGGGTGATGTCGGTGCCTGCGTAGAAGCGGTCGTAGTCGTCGATGCAGTCGATGGCCGGCTCGGTGAGGCCGGTGCCGCGGGGGTCCCAGCCGACGATGTCGAAGCGTTCAGTGAGCTTCTCGCTGAAGATCTGCTCGGCGTAGATGGCGTAGTCGGCACCCCCGAAGCCCGGCCCTCCGGGGTTCACCAGCAGGCTGCCGATGCGCGTCGCGGCCGGCGCACGGTGGCGGGCGATGAACAGATCGAAGGTGCCCGCGGACGGGTCGTCGTAGTTCACCGGCACCTCTAGGTTGCCGGTCTGCACGCGACTGTCGGGGCCGAACTGCTCCCACGGAATTTCGCCCGTCTCCGTGGCGGTGGTGGGCTCCACCGAGTCGACGGGGTCGTCGCCGGCACACGCCCCTGCGAGCAGAACGGTGGCGGCGAACAGCGGAATGATGCGGCGCATGGCGGTCAGGCTAGGGCGGCGCCGCTCGTGCGACGGGTCAGGCGTTGCCGCGATGGGCAAGTGGTGGGATCGTCAGCAGGTGGTTTCCAGTGGCAGTTCGGCGGTCGGGTCGAGCAGGTAGTTGTCGATCACCGCGTCGCCGCAGGCGCTCACCCCGTAGCCGGTGTGTTGATCGGCGGTGACCACCACCAGGCGACCATCCTCCAACGCGTTGGCCATGTTGCGGGTGCTCTGCAACGGGGTGGCCGCGTCGCCCGTGGTGCCCATCACCACGATCTGGCCGGCACCGGCACCGGTCACCACCACCGGGGTGACCGGCTCCACCGGCCACACCGAGCAGATGGTGAGCTCGAGCATCCAACTGCGGCCCAGCCGCGGTGCCGACTCCGCAAAGGCGGACTCGTTCGAGTACAGGTCGTCGGGGCCGGTGCTACCGGGGTCGTCGAGGCAGCCGATGGCGAAGTAGGCCTCGAGATCGTCGGCCCAGGTGCCACCACCGAGGTAGCCGTAGTACGAGTCGTAGAGCGCGAGCACGCCCCGACCATCTCCGGCCTGGAGGTCGGCCAACGCGGCCTCCAGATCGGGCCAGTAGCCCTCGTCGTACATCGCCTGCGCGACCGCCGTCATCAGCACCCCGTGGGTGACCGGTGGGCGACCGTCCTCGGTGGGCGTGGGGTTGGCATCCATGGCGGCCGCCAGGGTGTCGAAGGCGCCTTCGGCATCGCCCCCGTTGTGGAACGCGCACGCTGTGTTGGCACTGCACTGGGCGAGGAAGGTGGCGAACACTTCCTCGAAGCCGCCGGCTTGCTGGATGTTCTGCTGCAGGTACGGCACCGTGGGGTCGGCCGCACCGTCGAGCACGGCGGCGCGCACGGTGTCGGGGAAGAGCGTGGCCCACACCGCACCCAACTCGCTGCCGTAGCTGAACCCGAAGTAGCTGATGGTGTCTTCACCCACCGCCTGGCGGATGCTGTCCATGTC
>DMQJ01000242.1:6199-6443 GCA_003455715.1 Acidimicrobiaceae bacterium
CTGGCGGATGCTGTCCATGTCGCGCGCAGAGTTCTCGGTGCTGAGGTGCAGAAGCACGTCGCCCATGCGCTCGCTGCAGCCTTCGCCGAACTCGGTGGCCAACTCCACGAGCGCGTCGCGTTCTGCCGAGTCGTCGGGTGACGAGTCGACGCCGAAGTAGCGGTCGTAGTCGTCGACGCAATCAACGTTGGGTTCGCTGTCGCCGGTGCCGCGAGGGTCCCACCCGATGATGTCGAACCGCTCG
>DMQJ01000004.1:0-641 GCA_003455715.1 Acidimicrobiaceae bacterium
TGATGGTGTTCGGGGTGTTGATCGGGTCGGCGGGGTCGAACACCACGTCGTACAGCACGCCCCCTTCGGTGAGGTCGCTCCACAGGAACTGGCCGAGGAACTTCCGCCACAGCACCGCGCCCCGCGAGTCGGGGTTGAGGCGACCGTCCCAGTCGCGCAGCACATCGCATGCCGGGGTGATGTCGAACGGCACGTCCTGCACCAGCACCACGCCCTGCTCGTCGCAGCGCTTCACCACCTGGTCGCGGGCGATGTCGGCATGGAGGGCGCGGTTACTGAGCCACGCTGCCTGCATGTCGGCCAGGCTCATCAGCCCGTCGTCGCCGCGCACCGACGGGTCGGTGAGCAGGATGGCATTCATGCGGGTGCGCGGGCTCTGCGGCGAGTCTTCCGGGCCGGTGAGCGGCGAGAAGCCGGTGAGCGGCGCTGCCGGGTTGGCCAGCCAGTGAGAGTCGTTGGCATTGAACACGAAGTCGTCGCGCTCTAACTGTGGCTGCTGGTCGAACGGCAGGATGCCGGGCCGCGTGGCTGCCGGGTCGTCGACCCACTCGTAGAGCGGGTCGGAGCCGTCGAGCATGATGGCGCCGTTGTCGAATGCCAGCGAGGCCACGCCGCCGCCCGCCACGGCCGACTGCCAGCCG
>DMQJ01000004.1:704-3870 GCA_003455715.1 Acidimicrobiaceae bacterium
GGGGGGGGGGGGGTGCGGCGCGCCCCGGGGGGGGGGGCGGCCGGGCGGGGGGGCGGGGGGTGCGCGGCCCCAGGGGAGGGGCGGGGGGGAGCCGTGGAGGATGGGGGCGCGGTTGTCGAATGACAGCGAGCCCCCCCCCCCCCCCGCCACGGCCGACTGCCAGCCGACGATGGCATCGGGCGACAGGTTGGGGGTGGCGGCTGTGTCGGCGTACCACGCCCGGCCATCGGCCGACACGGCCATGGTGTTCACCCACGGGATGCCGTTGAAGGTGCGGTGTGCGTCGATGAACTCGTCCATGCTCGTGGCGGTGTTCATGCCGAGGAACTGGCCGAGGAAGTCGTTGTTGCCGATGTTGGCATCGCGCAGTGTGTAGGCCTTCTCGGTGCTCCAGCCGAAGGGCAGGTTGAGCATCGGGCCGTAGTGGCTACGCCACATGGTGCGGGTGACCTCGGCGGTGGAACCATCGGGCTGCAGCACCTCCACGGTGATGTCGGTGCTCTCCATCTCGCGGGTGGTGTCGCCGTAGCGGTAGGTGGTGGGGCCTGAGGCGTCGAGGCTCAGTTCGTACAGCGTCATGCGATGCCCGGCCGAGACGGTGTGGGTCCAAGCGACGGCGTTGTTGAAGCCGATGAGCACGCCGGGTGTGCCGGTGAGGGTGACGCCGTACACGTCGAGTTCGCCGGTGGTGAGCGTGAGGTGGCTCTCCCATAGCCGCTTCTCACCCTCCCACGGGAAGTGCGGGTTGGCGAGCAGCATGCCGCCGCCTCCCTCGCTGAGGGCCGAACCGATGGCCCACCCGTTGGAGCCGAGTGTGGTCGTGGTGGTGCCAGTGAGGTCGGGCATGCTCGTGTCGGATGCGCTCGTATCGGGCGTAGCGGTGTCGGTGGGGGCTGGCTCGGTGGCGGGCGGCTGGGCTGTGGCGATGGGGTCGATGAGCACGCCACTGCTGGCGAAGATGAGCACGTCGCGCATGTTGGCCATCAGGTCGACTGCCGTGATCGGTTGCACCCACGGCTCGCCTGCACACCAACCGTTCGGGCCCTCGGCGTCGAGTTGAGCGTTGAAACCGGCCACGTAGCCGTCGATCAGTTCGCGAATGTCGTCGGGCTGCTCGGCGAGCATCTCGTCGGCGCCATCCCACAGGCCGAGGTGGCGGTAGGCCAGGTCGCTGTTGACGTGCACGTCGCCGTCGCCGGGCCCGAACCACAGCGCACGTTCCCCGCGCACCTTCACAACCTGATCGATCAGGGTGCAGGCGCGATCTTGCGCGTAGGCATAGCCCTGTCCGAACCCGAGGCTGCCCCAGTCGTCGGCGACGATGTGGGGGATGCCGTGCTCGGTGCGAGTGATGGAGGCCTGATAGCCGGGCTCGGGCGCCGTGGTGGTGGTAGCCGCCGACGTGGTGCCGGGAGCGTCGCTGGTCGGTTGGGTGCCGTCGGTGTCGCCGTTGCCGCCGCTACACGCCGCCACGACGAGTGATGCCGCGAGGAGGAGGGTGACTGTCGACCGAGACGTGCGCATGCACGAACGGTAGCCCGGAGGCCGCTCCGCTACTTGTCGAACCAGAAGTTGCGCACGAGTGAACCGGTCTCGAACCAGAACCAGCCGTCGCCGAGGTCGATGAGTGAGCGCACGTCGCCAGCGGACTCCACCGCGCCGTCGGGGCTGTACACCAGGCCGCTGGCCCCTTCTCCGCTGCCATCGCCGCGGTCGAGGTACAGACGCACCTGCCCGTCGACGGTGCGCTGGTCGGCGTCGTGCCAGCAGAAGCGACCGGTGTTCGACTCGGTGACGTCGTTGCCCGCTTCCACGACGGTGGTGAGCCGATCCACGCAGTGCGCCCACCGGACCCGTGCGGGGCCGCCGACGAGCATGAACCCGGCGACCACGCAGGCCAGGGTGACCCAAGCGCCCCACCAACGGGCCCGCCGACCGGCGACCCGCAACTCGAGCACCACGAGCCAGGTGAGGAAGCCGATCACGGCCACCACGAACAGAATGCCGCCGTTCCACTGATCGGACGGGTCGCTGAGGTCGGGCGAGAGGCCGACCAGCATGGCGATCGGTAGCAGGAAGGCAACTGCGGCGGTGGCGAGCGGCCAGCGGGTGACGAGACCGTTGCGGCTCAACCCGCCGAGCAGGGCTTCCCGTTCGCGGCGGGCGACCTTCGCGCCGATGGGGGTGTAGCGCAACCCTGCAGTGATGGCGACCAACCAGAACAGGCACCAGAAGGGTGCGATGGAGAACAGCAGGGAACCGCTGCCCACCACCAGTGCGGCGCTGGCGAGCGACCAACCGACACCCGGCCGGCCGCCGTCGGACGCCGAGGCCACCAGTGGCTCCGCGCCGTCGATGCGGGCTTCGTCGGCGAGTTCGTTGGTCACGAACGTGATGGTAGGCGCCCCAGCAGCGTCGTACCTGCTCAGGATGGTGGCGATTGCGTGGCGGATTCATGACGCCGAGCCGAAATTCGCTTGGCGACCGCGGTGAGCGCGGGGTCGGCTGCAACGTCGTCGATGCTGCGGGCAGCAGGGCGCCGCCAGTTGGGCTCCTCCTGGAATGTGCCCGGCACGTTCTGCGGCCGGTCTTCCAACCACAGGTCTTCGAGGTTGAACACGGTGATGTCGGCGGGCTGCGAAGCCACCTCATCGGCCACTCCGGCCATCACCTCACGGAGCGGGGCGTCGTGCGAGTGGAGCCTGCCGGTCCACACCAGGTGGCCCACCACGCGGTCGCGAACCTCTGCCCTGCGCTGCAGTAGGGCGGGCACCTCGTCGTCGGTGATCAGTAGCAGGCGGCGCATCATGTGCACGTCGCCGCCCTGCCACCACCCGGCGAACGGGTAGCTGTCGTGTGTGCTCACCATCGACATCGTGCCCCGGCCGGCCACGTGCACGTCGTTGGTGCCCCAGGTGGGCAAGCAGTCGAGGGCGACGCTGATGCCGAGCATGCCGTGCTGGTGCATCTGCTCGTTCACTTCGGGCGGCACGGTGCCGAGGTTCTCGCCCACCACGACGGCGCCCGCCAGGTGCGCTTCCAACACGGCCACCGCCATCAACTCCTCGAGCGGGTAGCGCACATAGCAGCCGTCGGTGGCGGGCAGACCTCGGGGCACCCACCACTGGCGCATCAGGCCCATCACGTGGTCGAGGCGGAGGAGCTT
>DMQJ01000007.1 GCA_003455715.1 Acidimicrobiaceae bacterium
GAGAACAGGTGAAGGGGCAGCATCGGTTCGGGCACTCGACGTTGCGACCGCACGAACAGCAGGGTGGTTGCCACCGATACGCCGAACAGTGCGAGCACGATCGGTTGGCTCCACCCGTCCTCGCCGCCCTGCGCGAGTCCCACCATCAGTGCGCCAACTGCGAGCGACAGCAGTGCGGCACCGCGCAGATCGAGCTTCGCGTCGCGACGCTGGAAGGGCAGCCGAAGTGCGTAGTGGCAGGCCACCATCACCAGCAGCCCCAGCGGCACGTTGATGAGGAAGATCCATGCCCAGTCGTAGTGGTCGATGATGAATCCACCGATCACTGGGCCCAGCAGCGCCGCCCCGACGAACGAGAGGGTGAAGTAGCCGATGAACCGCCCACGCTCGCGTGGCGGGAGGATGTCGCCGAGCACGGCAAAGGCGAGCGCCTGGATGCCGCCGCCACCAAAACCCTGCAACGCTCTGAAGGCGATGAGCCAGCCCATCGATGGTGCAAGGCCACACAGGAACGAGCCGATCACGAAGGTCGCCATCGTCGTTTGGAAGATGAGGCGACGGCCGTACAGATCGGACAGTTTGCCGAGCAGCGGTGTGCCGATGGCGGACGTGGCGATGTAGACCGTGCCAACCCAGGCGAAGCTCTCGAATGCATTGAAGTCGCCGGCGATAGTGGGGAGGGCCGTCGCGATGATGGAGGTCTCCATCGATGCGAGGAACACCGCCAGCATCAGCGAGGTGAGCACGAGCCACAGTCGACGGTTGGTGAAGCCGGGCACGGTGGAGGCAGCCATTGCGGCCACCGTACGACCGGGCGGTTCGCCGTCACGACTCGGAGGTACAGTGCCGCGCATGGTCGACTCTGCCTTCGTATCCGCCCCCGAGGGAGCCTTCGCCGACTATCTCGCACAGCAGCCGGAACCGCAGCGCAGCACGCTTGCGGTGGTCGCTGCGCGGCTGCGGGCCATCCTTCCCGACGCCGAGGCGTGCATCAGCTACGACATGCCCGGGTTCCGCGTCGACGGCACGGTGGTGGCGGGCTTCGCCGGGTTCGTGAAGCACTGCTCGTACTTCCCGCACAGCGGCGCCACCCTCAGCCGCCTGCCCGCCGCGGCATTGCAGGGCTACGACTGCAACGCGGGCACTCTCCGCTTCCCCATCGATCGCCCGCTTCCGGTCGGGCTGCTCCGCCAACTTGTCGCGGCCCGCATTGAGTTGGAGAACGAAAAGTACGCGACAACTCCCACGGCGCGACGGCTGTACGACAACGGGCGAGTGGAGTACCGCGGCAAACGGCGCAACGGGCAGATGCACGGCGACTGGAGCTTCTGGCGCAAGGACGGTTCGCTGATGCGCACCGGCAGCTTCCGCGATGGGGTGCAGGTGGGCGTGTGGCGCACCTTCGACCGCACCGGCGGGTTGGTGAAGGAGACCATGCTGTGAGTGCGTGGCCCGAGGCGTGGTCGATCACGGCGCAGAACCTGCCCGAGCATGCCCGAAACCCCATTCACACCGACGCCGGCGCGCACGCCGCCGGGTTTCCGCGAGCGCTGGTGGCCGGGGTCACCACCTACGCCTACCTCACCCATCCGGTGGTTGCGGCGTGGGGGCTCGACTGGGTGGCCAACGGAGGCGGCGAGGTGCGGTTCCGTCGCCCAGTGTTCGACGCCGACGTGGTGCGCTGTGAGGTGCGCCCCGATGGCGAGGCCGCCGTTGTGGAAGCCGTCACCGACGAAGCTGAACAACCTCGGGCAGTGTTCCGCGCCGTGCGAGCGGGCGGCGTGGTCGCCGCATTGCGCGACGGCGAAGCGCTCCCCGCGAAGCGGGTGGAGCTGCGCGGTGAATGGGGCAGCGACTATGGGGCCAGGGCAGGCGACCCGTTCGATCTGTACCAGCAGCACGGCGTGGTGCATCCGGCGGTGTGGCCTGCGCTCGCCAACCATCTCGTCCACACCGAGGTGGCCCGCGGCAGTTGGGTACACACGCGCAGCATCGTCCGCCACCATGGCCTCGCGCCCGCGGGCGCAACTGCAGAGGTGCGCGGCACCGTCGTGCGTCGCTTCCAGGCCCACGGCGAGCGCGCCGTGCTCGACGTGCACATCACGATCGACGGCCAGGTGGTGGCATCCCTCGAGCACGAAGCCATCGTCGCCCTCCCCTGACTCCCCCAACCCCAAAGTCGGCGCTGAAACCGCGTGGGGTGCGGCGCGAGCGCCGACGTTGGGTGAGGAACGTTAGAGGGAGGGGAACTGGAGACGCAGGTCGCGCTTCAGGGCCTTGCCGCTGGCGTTGCGGGGCACCACGTCGACGAAGCGCACGGCAACCGGCATCTTGAAGCGGGCCAGCTTGCCGTCGCAGTGGTCGATGATGGTGCGCTCTTCGAGATCGGGGTCTTTCTTCACGACGATGGCCAGCGGCGACTCGCCCCACTTCTCGGAGGGCACGCCGATGACCGCGACGTCGGCCACGCCAGGGCAGGTGAGGATGACGTTCTCGACCTCCGCCGGGTACACGTTCTCGCCACCGGAGATGATCATGTCCTTCAGGCGATCGTGAATCCAGATGAACCCTTCGTCGTCGCGCACCGCCACGTCGCCGGTGTGCAGCCAACCGTCGACCAACGACTCGGCAGTGGCATCGGGCCGGTTCCAGTAGCCGGTCATGATGTGGTCGCCGGCCACCACCACCTCGCCCTGCTCGTCGACATCGCACTCGCTGCCGTCGGGGCGCACGATTTTCACATCGGTGTGGAAGAACGCCTTGCCGGTAGAGCCGGCTTTGCGCAGCGCGTCCTCCGGCGTGGTGAGGCAGGCGGGGCCGCACGTCTCGGTGAGGCCGTACACCTGGTGAATCTCGATGCCCATACCGGCGTACGCCTCGATGAGCGCCTTGGGCACCGGTGCCGCGCCGCTGAGGAACCAGCGCACCGTGGAGTGGTCGTGCACGGCAGGGTCGTACACCATGCGCATCGCGCCCAACATCGCGGGCACAAGCAGCGAACTGTTGATGCGCTCCTGCTTGATGAGCTCCCACACCTTCACCGGGTCGAACGCACGCATCAGCACGTGTGCCAATCCGCGGTAGGCGGTGGCCATCGCCGGTGTGAGCGCACCCACGTGGAACAGCGGCATCGGGTTGAGGTAGCGGTCGCCGATGCGATAGTCGGCCGTCGCGTTGAGGGTGTAGAGCGCCGCCATCTGCGTGTTGTGCGTGTGCATCACGCCCTTGGGCAGGCCAGTGGTGCCAGAGGTGTACATGATGTACAGCAGGTCGTCGTCGAAGGCGGTGATGGGCGGCTCGGCGGTGCTCTGGCCATCGACCCAGGCGTCGAAGTGGGTGGCGAACATCGGCTTGGTGGCCTCGCCGCCCACATGGATCCACGTGCCCACGTCGGTGCGATCTCCGCGGCCCTGCAAATCGGCAACCGATCCGGCGAACTCTTCGCCGGCGATGAGCACGCTGCTTCCCGAGTCCTTGAGGATGAACTCCAACTCGTCAGGCACGAGCCGCCAGTTGAGCGGCACGATGACCCCACCGATCTTGGCAATGGCGAAGAAGCTCGACACGAACTCGTGGCTGTTCATCATCAACAGCGCCACCCGGTCGCCCTTCTGCACGCCCGAGGCGAGCATCGCGTTGGCCACCTGATTGGTGCGAGCGTCGAGCTCTGCGTAGGTGAACCGGCGACCGGCCGCTACGTCGAACAAGGCCTCGTTGTCGGGGTTCATGTACGCGCGCTTGGAAAGGACTGCTCCGATGTTGTTCCGCATGGTCGGGAAGTGTGGCACACGTCACGTCGTCTCGTCATCGCCTACGCTCCGTCCGCACCGGACCAGGGGGACGTCCATGAACATCCGTAGCTTCGACCCGTCGTCGTCGAACGTTGTCACCGCACCACACGGGGCGCGGGCGCATCGCGATCACGTGGCCCACGGTGATGTGATCCGCCATGAGTGGTATCGGGTGCGGCAAGGCGTGTGGTGTCTGGTCGGCAACGGCCTTTCCAACCAGACATTCGTCGAAGGCCCGCAGGGCATCATCGCGATCGACACCGGCGAGTCGCGGGAGGAGATGCGCGAGGCGCTTCGTCAGCTACGAAACGAGACCGAGACCCCGGTGGTGGCGGTGATCTACACCCACTTCCACTATGTGGAGGGCACGGAGGAGATCTTTGCCGAGGCCGGCCGCGCCCTTCCCGTGTACGGGCACGAACGGATCGTTCCGAACCGCCGCCGTATCGCCGATGAGATCGGCCCCGCGTACTCACGGGGCCTGGTGGAGCAGTTCGGTGTGTCACTGCCGGAGGAAGGCCCCGATGCACTGGTGAACGTGGGTCTCGGATGGTCGTTCCGCAACCCCGCGCACGCCCCGTTCACTCGCGGGTTCGTTGCGCCCGATCACACCTTCACCACCACAGCGGTGCTGCAGATCGCCGGTTTGACGGTGGAGGTGACGCCTGCGCCGAGCGACGCGGACGACTCGGTCACCCTGTGGTTCCCCGACTTGTCGGTGTGCGTCCACAACATCGTCTGGCCGGTGCTGTTCAACATCTTCGCCATCCGCGGCGAGGAGTACCGCGACGCGCGGCTGCTGCTGCGCGGCATCGACCACCTCATCGGCCTCGGCGCCGAGCACCTCGTGGGCACCCACGGCCCGCCGATCAGCGGGGCCGACGACGTGCGCCGACGAGCCACACGCTCGCGCGATGCGATTGCCTTCCTCTGGGACCAGACCGTGAGGGGCATCAACAAGGGTTGGAGCACCGACCGTCTCGCCGCAGAGGTACGCCTGCCGGATCTGTACGACGACGATCACCTCACCAGCGAGCGCTACGGCGTGGCCGAACACCACGTGCGCCAGATCCACAACGGCCGTCGCGGCTGGTTCGACGGCGACCCGGCAAAGCTGTTCCCCCTGCCGCCCGTGGAACGCGCGGAGCGTCTCATCGCCGGCTTCGGTGGGCGCGAACAGGTGGCCGCCCAGGCCGACGCCGCATTCGACGGCGACGACCTGCGCTGGGCGGCGGAACTGGCCACGTGGCTGGTGACCGCAGACGGTGACCAGGCAGACCGGAATCGCCTGGCAACTGTGCTGCGGGCGATCGGACAGCGCTCCCCCGCCGCCAACATCCGCAACTGGTGCATCACCCGAGCGCGCGACCTGGAAGGCACCGCACCCCTCGACCGTCATCGGCAGCACCGCTTTCGCCGCGCCGATGTCGAAGCCGACCCGCTGCGAAGCGTGGCAACGCTGCGGGTCATGCTCGACCCCGGCCGAGCGGCGACCGCCGACGTGCATCTCCGACTCATCGTCGCCGGGCACGGGGTGGCGGGACTGCACCTACGCAACGGGGTGGCGGTGCCCACCGACGGCGGCACCGCGTCGCTCGAGCTCACGGTGGATGCCGCAGGTTGGGCCGCACTCGTCACGGCCGGCGCCACGTGTGCTCGCCTCGTGGACGACGGCCACGCGTCGGTGGTCGGAGGTACCG
>DMQJ01000003.1:0-202 GCA_003455715.1 Acidimicrobiaceae bacterium
GCCCGCAACTGGCGCGCGAAATCGGTCGGAACAGCGAAGAATCCAGCCCCAGAAGCTCCAGTGGGCGGGCTCAAGTGGTGAGGGATCAGCCCCAGAAACCGCCGGGGGTGGGTGACGACTCGCCGGCGCGCAGTTGGGCTGCGTAGTGGCCGTCGAGGGCCACCAACGCATCGTGGGTGCCCTGCTCGACGATGCGGCCGCC
>DMQJ01000003.1:500-709 GCA_003455715.1 Acidimicrobiaceae bacterium
TCA
Source organism: Acidimicrobiaceae bacterium (assembly GCA_003455715.1). Classification (GTDB taxonomy): domain Bacteria; phylum Actinomycetota; class Acidimicrobiia; order Acidimicrobiales; family Ilumatobacteraceae; genus UBA668. The sequence continues at coordinate 504 of DMQJ01000003.1, forward strand.
ACCGGTGCGCGATCACCACCGCGGTGCGGCCCTGCAGGGCGGCATCGAGCGCCGCCTGCACCGCCGCCTCGTTCTCGTTGTCGAGATGGCTGGTGGCCTCGTCGAGAATCATCACCGCCGGGTTCTTCAGCAGCAGCCGGGCGATCGACAGTCGCTGCTTCTCGCCGCCACTCAGCCGATAACCGCGCTCGCCCACCATCGTGTCG
>DMQJ01000003.1:784-2800 GCA_003455715.1 Acidimicrobiaceae bacterium
TCGTCGAAGAGCATGATCTTGGGGTTCATCGCCAGCGCGCGCGCGATCGCGACACGCTGGCGCTGTCCGCCCGACAATTGCCCGCCGCGCTCGCCCACCATCGTGTCGTAGCCGTCGGGAAGCGAACGAATGACGTCGAGGATGCGGGCACCGGCACACGCGGCATCAAGATCGGCCAGCGTTGCGTCGGGCTTGGCATACCGCAGGTTGGCCCCGATGGTGTCGTGGAACAGGTGCGGGTCTTGGCTCACCACGCCAATGGCATTGCGCAGCGAGTGTTGGGTGAGGTCGCGCACGTCGTGACCGTCGATGAGCACGGCGCCACCGGTGACGTCGTAGAGGCGGGGGAGCAGGCTCGACAGAGTCGTCTTGCCCGACCCCGATGCACCCACGAGCGCAACCGTTTCGCCCGGCTCGACCATCAGCGACACGTCCTGCAGCACGTCGCGGTCGGGGTCGGCGCCGCCGACCGACGACGGCGCCTCCAACGACGGCACCGTCACCGAGGCAGCCGTCGGGTAACGGAACCACACACCGCGCAACTCGATGCGGCCAGAAGGGGCAACGAGGTCGACGGCACCGGGCTTGTCGGTGATGGGCTCAGGGGCATCGAGCACTTCAAACACCCGCTCGAAGCTGACCATCGCGGTCATCAGGTCGACCCTCGCATTGGTGAGCCCCGTGAGCGGCTGGTACACCCTGGTGACCAACGCAGCAAGGGCGACGAGTGTGCCGCTGGAGATGTCGTCGCTCACCACTAGGTGCGCACCGACGCCGTAGATGGCCGCAGCGCCGAGCGCACCCACCAACCCGAGCGCCACGAAGAACACGCGCCCGTACAGCGCTTGGCGGATGCCCGCGTCGCGCACCCGCGCCGCACGCGACGAAAAGAGCGTGACCTCATCGGTCTGGCGACCGAACAGCTTCACCAACAGTGCCCCGGCCACGTTGAACCGTTCGGTCATCTGCGCGTTCATCTCTGCGTTGGTGGCCATCTGCTCGCGAGAGATGGTCTGCAGGCGACGGCCGACGCGCTTGGCGGGGATGATGAAGATGGGCAGCACCACCAGGGCCAGCAGGGTGAGCCGCCACTCGAGGGCGGCCATGGCGGCCAACGTGGTGACGAGCACCACCACATTGCTCACCACTGAGCCGAGCGTGGTGGTGACCGCCGTCTGCGCACCCACCACGTCGTTGTTGAGGCGGCTGGTGAGCGCACCGGTCTGGGTGCGGGTGAAGAAGGCCACGGGCAGCCGTTGCACCTTGGCGAACAACGCCACCCGGAGGTCGTAGATGAGGCCTTCGCCGATGTGCGAACTGCACCACCGTTGCACGATGGCCAGCGCCGCATCGGTGAGCGCAGCGGCCACCACGAGCGCGGCGAGCCAGGTGATCTCGGTGCGGTCTCCCGACGGAATGGCGTCGTCGAGAATGCGCCGGAAGGCGAACGGCGGCACCAACTCCACTGCAGCGGCCACCACGATGGCGGTGAGGAACACCACGATGGTGCGGCGATAGGGCCGCGCGAACCGCCACGCACGCCCGAGCGAACGGCGCTGCAGGCGCTTGCCCTTCACCGCGTCGGCATCGCCGGGCATCATCATGTGGGGTCCCATGCGCATTGAGTGGAGGATACGGACGGCGGTCGGCGAACACTGCCGCCGCGACGTACCATCCGCACATGCGCGTTCGCTCCGTTCCCCTCGTTGCCGCTCTCATCCTCACTGCCGCAGCCTGTAGCGACGACGGCCCTCGATCCACCGACAGCAACGCCACCACCACCGTTGCCACCACCACGCCCCCGGCCACCGACCCCCCGGCCACCGACCCACCCGTCACCGAGGCGCCCACCACCACGGCGGGCCCCATCGGCCCCGGCACCATCGAGTGGACCGACTACGAAGATGGCATCTCCGACGGCTATCTGGAGGTGCCGCTCGACTACGCCGACCCCACCGGGCCCACCATCAACCTGTACCTCGCACGCCATGCTGCCACCGACCCGGCGAACCGCAT
>DMQJ01000023.1:0-2108 GCA_003455715.1 Acidimicrobiaceae bacterium
CCCCGAGGACACCCACCGGGCGGCCCTGCCCCGTCACGCCGGCGGCCGCCAGCGACGCCACGAAACCAGCGCCATCAGTGCTGTGCCCCACCAAGCGGCCGTCGTCGGTGGGCACCACCGTGTTGACGCTCCGCAGCGCGGCGGCCGCCGGAGCCAGTTCGTCGACCGCCGCGGCGACCGCCTCCTTGTGCGGCATCGTGACCGACAGACCACCCAGGCCCAGCACGCGCATGGCGTCGACGGCCCGCTGGGCATCGCCATGCCCCACATGGAACGCCACGTAGGCCCAGTCGAGCCCGAGTTGCCCGAACGCGGCATTGTGGAGGGCAGGCGACAGGCTGTGCCTCACCGGGCTGCCGATGACGGCGGCCACACGGGTGGCCCCGGAGATCACAGCAGCCCCTTGCGGCGTGCCTCTTCGATGTTGGCCAGGTGCTGCTCGTAGGTGGCCGCAAACACATGGCGACCCTCTTCGTCGGCGATGACGTAGTACATGTACAGGCAGGGTTCATCCTCGGCGAGGTCGCGACAGATCGGGTCGCCGATGGATGGGTTGGCCACCGGGTTCAGTGCCGCCTGGATGCTGGCCCGCCCAGGATTGGCGATGGGTGTGGGCGGAAGTCCGGAGTACAGGTAGGTGTTGTACGGCGAGTCGATCTCCTTGAGCTGCGAGAAGCTCAGCGACTGATCCTGCTGGTAGTAGAGCGAGGCGTCGATTTGCAGGGGAACACCGAAGAACAGACGGTTGTAGATGACGCGAGCGATCTTCGCCCGGTCTTCGGGCACCTTCGCCTCGCGCTCGATGAGGCTGGCGATGATGAGCACCTGATACGGGGTGAACCCGATCTGCGCCGACCGTTGCTCGATGTCTTCCTGGCGCCCCACTCGTTCCATGAGGTCGACCATGCGCTGGAGCACCTCCCGCTCACTCTCGCCGTTGGAAATCTGATACGTGTCGGGGAAGAGCAACCCTTCGAGCGAGTTGATGCCCGCCGGCAACCAGTCGGCCTCCACGGAACCGTCGGTGGCGCCGTTGGTGAAGTCGACGGCTTGGAGACGTGGCATCTCATCGGCCAACCGAGCCGCCATGCGCTCGATGGTGTATCCCTCAGGGAACGTCACCTTGGTGTACGTCTCCGATGGTGGAGTGCGCAGGATGCGCATCACATTGCCCATGTGATCGTTCGGGCGGATGCTGTAGTAGCCGGGCGTGAGCTCGAGCCCACCGTTCTGGCGAACGTAAAAGTCGAACACCTTGATGTCGCTGATGAGGCCCTCGTCGTACAGTCGCTGCGCCACCGTCTCGAACGTGTCGTCGTCGGTGACGGTGAAGTTCACCGCAGCCCCTGGGTCGCCTGCCGGGTTGACCTTCTGTGTGTACCACAGGCCGTATGCACCGGCCACCACCACCCCGGCGAGGGCGGCGTAGCAGACAATGAACATCAGCCATTTCACAGGCCGGAACTGGCGACGAGTGCGCTCGATCACCAGTGCATCGGTCTCGTCGGGGTCGTCCCACGGATCCGACTGCCAGGCGGTTTCGTCGACGAACGTCATCGACTCGGCACCCCCGGCCGCCCAGCATCGAGCCAGTGCTGCAACATCACCGCGGCCGCCACCTTGTCGACCACGCGACGGCGCGCCTGGGCGTTCATCCGCGCCTCCATCATCGCCATGTCGGCGGTGACGGTGGTGCGACGCTCGTCGAACAGAGTCACCGGCACGCCCACCACGGTAGCCAAGGCGGCGGCTTCCTTCTGGGCAGCCTGCGCCGCCGGCCCGAGGGAACCGTTCATGTTGAGAGGCAGGCCCACCACCACCACTTCGGCTTCCTCCTCCGCCACCAGACCAGCAATGGCCTGATGGTCGCGAGCGGGCGATCCGGTGCGCTGCAACACCATGAACGGTGATGCGATGGTGCCGCTGCGATCGCTGACGGCCACGCCGATGCGCTTCGAGCCGAGGTCGATGCCCAGCGCGCGCATGGCTCAGCCCTTGGCCGCAGCCTCCGCGATGCGCAGTGCGTCGGGAAGGCCCTCGGGGTTCTTGCCACCGGCCGTCGCGATGTCGCCTTTTCCGCCACCGCCGCCGCCGACGGCCTTCGCAGC
>DMQJ01000023.1:2286-2789 GCA_003455715.1 Acidimicrobiaceae bacterium
GCCGCCGCCGACGGCCTTCGCAGCGTCGCGGATGAGATCGCCGGCCTGGCGACCGCTCGATGGCTGCACTGCCGCCACCAACGAGACGCCGCCGGTGTCGGTGAGCCCGCCCAGCACGACCACCTGCACACCCGGCTGCTGACGAACGGCGATGGCGAGGTCGCGCAGATCGGTGGGGTTGAGTCCGTCGACGCGGGTGACCACGATGCCATCGGCTGCGCCCGCAGCCAGTTCGGCGGCGCGACCAGTGGCGAGCTTGGCCCGCAGCACCTTCAGTTCGTCGTGGAGCGACTTGATCTCGTCCATGCGGCGCTGTACGCCACCAACGAGATCGTCCGCTGTCGTGCCCACGAGCCGGGCAGCTTGCGAAACGGCAGCGCTCTCGCGCTGCAGGAGTGCGAGCGAGTTGGCGCCCGTGGTGGCCTCAATGCGACGCAGGTTGCTGCCGATGCTGGCCTCGCTGACCACCTTGATGAGGCCGATGTCGCCCGCGGCCCGCACGT
>DMQJ01000023.1:3012-3530 GCA_003455715.1 Acidimicrobiaceae bacterium
CGATGTCGCCCGCGGCCCGCACGTGGGTGCCACCGCACAACTCGATGGAGTTGCCCACTTCGAGCACCCGCACCAGATCGCCGTACTTGTCGCCGAAGAAGGCGATAGCACCCAGGGCTTCCGCTTCGGTCTTGCTGGTCTCGAACACGCGGGCCGTAGCGTTGGCCAGCACTTCGCCATTGGCAAGTTCCTCGATGCGCTGAATCTCGTCGTCGGTGACGGCCGCGTAGTGGCTGAAGTCGAACCGCAAACGGTCGGGCCCCACCAGCGAACCCGCCTGCTTCACGTGCTCGCCGAGCACCTTGCGCAAGGCGTAGTGGAGGATGTGCGTGCCCGTGTGGTTGCGACGGATCGAGTCGCGTCGCGCCACGTCGATCGACGCGACGGCGGTTTCGCCCGCAGCGATGGCGCCGGAGCGAAGGCGTGCCGAGTGGCGACGCAGGCCGGGAAGCGCGAACGTGGTGTCGAGCACGTCAGCCACGCCACCGGGGGTGGTGATGGTGCCGGTGTCGCCCACC
>DMQJ01000023.1:3692-4226 GCA_003455715.1 Acidimicrobiaceae bacterium
TGATGGTGCCGGTGTCGCCCACCTGACCGCCCGCCTCGGCGTAGAAGGGCGTGCGATCGAGGAAGACCTCAACGGTGTCGTCGTCGCCGTCCAGCACGGCGAGCACCCGAGCCTCGCACTCGTTGGCGTTGTAGCCGACGAACTCGGTGATGCCGAACTGCTCGACCACGTCGCGGTATTCGTCGGTGCGGTGGTCGGCCGCGTTGGCACCCTTGCGGGCCGCCTTGGCGCGTTCGCGCTGCGCCTTCATCTCGGCATCGAAGCCCGCACCGTCGACAGCGACACCCCGCTCGCCGGCGATTTCTTCGGTGAGTTCCAGCGGAAAGCCGTACGTGTCGTGCAGCAGGAAGGCAGTGGAGCCTGGCAGTTCGCTACGACCGTCCTGCAACTCGTCCTCGAGAATGCCGAGGCCGGTCTTCAGGGTCTGACGGAAGCGCTCTTCCTCATGGGCGAGCACGCCGGTGACGAAGTCGCGGTTCTTCACCACATCGGGATAGGCGTTGCCCATCACCGCGATGGCCGTCTCAGCCAGGG
>DMQJ01000087.1 GCA_003455715.1 Acidimicrobiaceae bacterium
TGCAACTCGTCGCCGTGGTGCAGGGGGGTCTGATCGATACGGGTGTTGTTGACGTAGGTGCCGTTCAGCGAGCCGGCATCTCGGACCACCCAACCGCTGTCGGTGTGCTCGACTTCGGCGTGCCGACGCGACACGGTGATGTCGTCGAGGCTGATCTCACTGTCGGGGTGCCGACCGAGGCGAGTGAGAGGCGTGCTGAGGGCCAGCGCAGTGCCGGCCTGCGGGCCGTTGCGCACCAACAGGGAGGCCCCCACGGGCAGGTCGCCGACATGCACCACCACATCGTCGGCGGCGCCTGGGGCGTCTTGGAGCGGGTCGACCTTGGCGAGTGTGACGGTGTGGTCGTCGAGACGATCGAGCACGCTGCCGCACGACGAGCAGAAGCTCGACTCGGGCGGGTTGCGATGCCCACACTGGTTGCAGAACACGTACGCCATCGGAGCAGACCTAGCCGTTGATGAGTGCCTGGTAGCCGGCAGCATCGAGCAACGCTGCCACCTGCGACGCGTCGGCCAACTCGATGTCGCAGATCCATCCATCGCCGTACGGGTCGGAGTTGAGCGTTTCCGGAGCGCCATTGAGCGCGTCGTTCACCGCGACCACGGTGCCGCTGAGGGGCGCGTAGACATCGCTGACCGACTTGGTGCTCTCTACCTCGCCGAAGCTGTCGCCGGCGGCCACCGTTGCGCCCACGCTGGGCAGTTGCACGTACACCACGTCGCCCAGCGCGTCCTGCGCGTAGTCGGTGATGCCGATGCGGGCGCGGTTGCCGTCGACGGTAATCCATTCGTGGTCGCTGCTGTAGCGGAGGTGCTCGGGTACGTGCATGGAACCCACCCTAGCCGCGGCGAGTGCGGCCCGACCTCAGGCTCTCGCGGATGACGGGTACGTATGCGAACGCCGTGTAGTAGCTGAGGATCAGACCCGGAGTACCGAGGATCCAGGAGGCCACCTGGAACCCACCGTTGCCCCAAAAGTCGCTGGCCCCGAGCATGAACCCCGGCAGCGCGAACATGAGGAGGAACGTGGCGGTCTTGCCCCACCACGTGACGTCGAAGCGTTCCATGCCGAAGAACAGGGTGGCGATGGCAATCGTGCCACCCACCAGCACCTCGCGGGCGATGACGAGCCAGCAGAACCACAGCGGCGCCGACCCGTCGATGATGATGCCGGTGATGCCGACGATGAACAACAGGCGGTCGGCGGTGGGGTCGAACATCTTGCCGAACTCGCTCACCTGGTTGAATCGCCGCGCCAGCCAACCATCCACCCAGTCGGTGGCCCCCAGGCCGCCCAGCAAGAAGGCGGCGCCCGCCCGGTTGTCGCGTGCAAACAGCAACCAAAGGAACAGCGGAATACAGCACAAGCGCAGCAGCGTGAAGGCGTTGGGCGCGGTGAGGAACTTGTGGGAGGAGAGGTGTTCCTCGGGCGGTTCGGCCGGCGACTGACCGGCTGCTGCGGATGCGTCCATTGCCGGCGAGCGTACCCGTGCGGCGTACTGCGGGTACAGGATGGGGTGGACAGCCTGCGTACGATCGGTCCATGACCACTTCAGGAGCACTCACCGGCCAGGTGGCGTTCATCACCGGTGCTGGTTCGGGCCTGGGCGCCGCCTTCGCACGACGGCTGGCAGCCGATGGGGCCACCGTGGTGATCAACGACATGAACCCCGACGCCGCGGCCAACACCGCTGCCGACGTGGGTGGCGACACCGCCATCTTCGACGTCACCGACTCGGTGGCCTTCGACGAGGCCGTCGACAAGGCCGCCGAACGTCATGGCCGGCTCGACATTCTCGTCAACAACGCTGGCATTGCCCCGCCCACCGACCCCGAGAAGGTGCAGCGCTCGATCGCCAACCAGATGGCCCGCATGGAGGGCCGGGTGAGCGACATGGTTCCCCCCGACTCCACCGTCGACCTCAGCGACGCCGACTGGGACCGCATGATTCGTGTCCACCTGTACGGCGCCTTCTACGGCACCCGCGCAGCGCTGCGCCACATGACTCCAGCCCGTTCCGGCTCCATCGTCAATATCTCCTCGGTGCTCGGTCTGCGGCCGATGGCGGGCGCTCTCCACTACGCGACAGCCAAGGCGGGCATCATCGCCTTCACCAAGAGCGTTGGCCAAGAGGTGGCCCCCTTCGGAGTGAGGGTGAACGCGGTCTGCCCCGGCTGGGTCGACACTCCCCTGCTCGCACCGATGGACCCCATGATCATGGCGGGCATCACCATGCAGATTCCCAGGGGCCGCATGGCTCGCGCCGAGGAACTCGCCGAGTTGGTGCGCTTCCTTGCGGGCCCTGAGTCGAGTTACTGCAACGGCGACGTCTTCGCCGCGTCGGGAGGTTTCGTCTAGTGGCCACCATCTTCACTCGCATCATCAACGGCGAGATTCCCGGCACGTTCGTGCACCGCGACGACCGCTGCGTCGCATTCCTCTCGATCAACCCGCTGGCGCACGGGCACACGTTGGTGGTGCCCATCGAGGAGTACGACCACTGGATCGACATGCCGGCCCACCTCAGCGCCCACCTGTTCGAGGTGTCGCGTCGCATCGGGGTGGCGCAGCAGGCAGCGTTCAAGCCTGAGCGCATCGCCGTCATCATCGCCGGCTACGAGGTGCCCCACACCCACATCCACGTGATCCCCAGCGAGCACATGGGCCAACTCAACTTCGCCAATGCGGCCGCGTCGATCGACCGCGACGCGTTGGAATCGGCCGCTCATTCCATCAGGGTGGCGCTGCAGGCCCAGGGCTGACAGCTTCAGCCGCTGGTCTACTCGGCCGGAGCGATGAGCTCCGGGCCTTTGTTGCGCACGTTGTTCACGGCGGTACTCACCGCGTGCATGGTGAGCACATCGTTGGCTGCCGGCACGAGCAACTCGCGCAGGGCGTGCACGTCGCTGTTGGCCGGATCCAGCCACTCGGCCCACCGATCGGCCGGCAGGATGACAGGCATGCGGTCATGCACCGGGGCCATCGTGTCGTTGGCCGAGGTGGTGATGACCGTGCAACTGTGCAGCCACGGCGCATCAGGGCCAGCCGCCTTGTCGCGCCACACGGCCCACAACCCAGCCACCGCCAAGGGTTGGCCGTCGGCACGGTGGATGAACATCGGGGTCTTCAGCGGCTTGCCGTTCTTGCCCACGGGCACCGACGCATCGCCTTCGCGTGGTGCCTGCCATTCGAAGAATCCGTCCATCGGCACCAGCAGCCTCTTCTTGGCGAACAGTCCTTTGAACGCCGGCTTCTCCGCGATCGTCTCGGCGCGGGCGTTGATCATCTTCGAGCCCACCTTGACGTCCTTCGCCCACGACGGCACCAATCCCCAATGAAACGCCTGCACCAAACGGTGACCATCGGCCGTGGCCACGATGCCGTACACGTCGTTGGTGGGAGCCACGTTGAAGTTGGCGGGCAGGTCGGGCACCTCGGGTTGGCCACCTGCACCATGCTCGAACGATGCGCCGAAGAACTGTGCAATGGCATCCGCAGATGACGACGAAACGAACCGGCCACACATCGTTCTGCACCGTACCGCGTTGGCATGGCGCGTCATCGCCGGTGGCTAATGTCGGCCGCGACGAAAGGAAGACGATGTCCGACGACCATTTGACACCCCAGCAGCCTGCCGCCGACGGCGAGGTCGCGGATCCTGGCCTTGCGATGCCCACTGCTCCGGTGCCGCCTGCTCCGGTGCCGCCTTCTCCGGTGCCGCCTTCTCCGGTGC
>DMQJ01000378.1:0-412 GCA_003455715.1 Acidimicrobiaceae bacterium
AGCATGCACGGTCGAGTCTTCCCGCTGCGCAGCACCATCGGCCGCTCACTCGACCCCATCGGGGCGGCACTCGCCGGCGTCGTGGTGGCGCAGGTGGCTGGCCCGGCCATGGCACCAGGCGGCGCGCTGGCCGGCTCGATGGGCAGGCTGCTCGGCACCGGTGCGCCACGAGGTGCCGCCCTGGTGCTGGCGGCAACAGGCCTGGCGCTGCTGGCCCTCGCGGTGTACCTGGGTGCCGATCGTCGCTTGCGAACGCTCGACCAGCGTGTCGGCTCGCACGCTCAGATCGCACCGGATCCGACCGCCGAGACGGCCGAGACGGCCGAGGGCTCGCGGGAACGACTGGCACCGGTGGCGATCGACTGACCGCCACCGGTGCCGTCAGGTCATGCGGGGCGGCGCCGCGGGCGGG
>DMQJ01000378.1:614-8078 GCA_003455715.1 Acidimicrobiaceae bacterium
ATGCGGGGCGGCGCCGCGGGCGGGTGGCCAGCCACAGCGACGCACCGAGCAGGACGAAGAAGGTCGCCCATTCCAGCGGTGCCTCACTTTGTGAACCGGTTGCGGGGATGCGGGCTGCCCGCACCACAGGTACACCGGGGTCGGTGGCCACGCCCGGGGTGGGGTCGCTGTCGCCGCGACCGTTGTCTTGGATGGTCACCGTGACGGTGTTGCCGTTGAACTGCGCACCCGTACTGCCGTCCCACGTGAACGTCACCCACGTGCTGCCCGCCAGCTTCAGGTAGTCGACCACCGGGGCCGGCAGGGTGAGCGTGAAGGTGACGAACCCGCCCGGCGTGGTGGTGGCGCTGAAGCTCAACGCGCCGTACGGGGCCGTGAAGTTCGATGGCACCGGCGGGTTGGGTGTGGTCGACGTGAACGTCGTCAACTGGCCGCCGGTTGCACTCACCGACACCGGGCCACCGGTGGTGTTCACCGCCAGGGTGTAGGTGTAGGTGACGGTGCTGTCGGTGAACGTCGACGCAAGGTTGCCGTTCAGCGCAGCATCGAAGGCCACACCTGCAGCGATGCTGGCGGTGACGGTGCCGTTCTGGCTCATGCCGGCCACCGACACGGTGTAGGTCGTGCCCGAGCCCGAGACCATCGCCGTCGTCGCTCCCGCCGTGCCGGTGAGGGTGACATCGCCGGTGGCGAATCCCGCCACGGGCTCGGAGAAGACCACCGTGAACACGATGGGCGACGCCGACGTCGGGTCGGCCTGGCCAGCCGCCTGGTTGATGGTGACACTGGGCGGCGTGACATCGCCGACGGGCAGGTTGAACTGCACGGTGTCGTCGATGGCTGTCGACGCCAGGCTGTTGTTGGCCGCAGCGTCCGTCGCCGCGCCAGCGGCGATCGCCACCGTCACCGTTCCGGTTGCGGTCATGCCGCTCACGGTCACCGTGTAGTTGGCGCCGCTTCCAGCCACGACCACGTCGGTGGCGCCGCTGGTGCCGGTGAGCACCACGTCGTTGGTGGCAAAGCCGGTCACCGGCTCGCTGAACACCACGTCGAACACGATCGCCGGTCCGCTCGTCGGGTCGGCCTGGGCGGCCGCCTTGTTGACGGTGACGGAGGGCGGCGTGTTGTCGCCGACGGGCAGGTTGAACTGCACGCTGTTGTCGCTGAAGGTGGCGGCGGTGTTCTGGTTGTTGGCTGCGTCGGTGGCGACGTTGGCGTTGATGGTGGCGGTGACGGTGCCCGATTGGGTCATGCCGCTGACGCTCACGGTGTAGGTGGCGGGTCCGCCTGAGACGGATGCAGTCGTGGCGCCTGCGGTGCCACCGAGGGTGACGTCGCTGTCGGTGAAGCCGCTGACCGGCTCGCTGAATACCACGGTGAACGCGATCGGCGACGCCGACGTCGGGTCGGCCTGGCTGCCAGCCTGGTTGATGGTGACCGTCGGCGGCACGCTGTCAACCGGGGGCTGGTTCCAGGTGACGCTGTTGTCGCCACCCGACGACGCCAGGTTCGGGTTGGCTGCCCCGTCGACGGCCACGCCGGCCCCGATGCTGACCACCACCGTGCCGCTCTGCGTCATGCCGCTGACCGACACGGTGTAGACGGCCGGGCCGCCCGTGACGGTGGCCGTGGTGGCGCCTGCCGTGCCGCCGATGGTGACGTCGCCGGTCTGGAAGCCCGTGACGCTCTCGGAGAACGTCGCGGTGAACAGGATTGGCGAGGCACTCGTGGGGTCGAGTTGGCCGCCGGCCTGCACGATCTGCACGGTGGGCGGCACGTTGTCGACTGCCGGCTCGTTGTACTGCACCGAGTTGTCGGCCGACACCGAGAGGGAGTTGGTGTTTCCTGCCGCATCAGCCGCAGCGCCCGACGCAACGTCGACGGTGACGGTGCCGGTCTGTGTCATCCCGCTCACGGTGACGAGGTAGACGGCCGGCCCGCCGGAGATCACCCCGGTGGTCGCCCCGGCGGTGCCGGAGACCACGATGTCGGCGGGGGAGTCGAAGCCGCTGACGTCTTCGCTGAACGTGACCTCGAACTCGATCGGGTCGGTCGATGTCGGGTCGCTCTGGCCCGCCGCCGCCGCCACCGACACCGTGGGTGCGGTGACGTCGTAGGTGACCGTGTGGTCGGTGAAGGTGGAGGCCGCGCTCGGGTTGCCGGCCGCGTCCTGTGCGGCGCTGGCGTTGACCGACGCCACAACGTCGCCGCTGCCAGCCATGCCGCTGACCGCCACGTTGTACACCGACGCACCGCCCGTGACGGTGGCGCTCAGTGAGCCACCGGTCGTGGAGCCAGTGAAGTCGATGTCACTGCCGTCGAAGCCGCTCACGGGTTCGGAGAACGTGACGGTGAAGTTGATCGGCGAAGCGTTGGTGGGGTCGTCCTGGGCTACCGCCTGGTTGATGGTGACGGTGGGGGGTGTGCTGTCCACGACCTGCACCCAGTTGACGAGGTTGACGGTGAAGGTAGAGGGCTCGTTGCCGTTCATCGACGCGTCCTGTGCGGCGCCTGACTTGACCGTCGGGACGACGTCGCCGGAGGTGGTCATCCCGGAGATCTCGACCGTGTAGTCGGTGGAGCTGATGGGGATGATGTTGGCGACCAGCGTGCCGCCTACGGTGCTGGCGGAGAAGTCGATGTCGTTGCCATCGAAACCAGTGACCGGCTCGCTGAACACGACGTCGTAGACGATCGGCGACACGCTCGTGGTCGCGGGCTGCGAGGCACCCCTGTTCATGGTGACGGTCGGCTGCGTGGTGTCGGGCGCCGTGTAGTCGACGCCGTAGGTGCCGCTGGCGAGGTTGCCGTTGAGCGCAGTGTCGAAGATGGCGTCGGCCTTCACCTGAACGGTGACCGTGCCGTCCTGGGTCATGCCGCTGACGGCTGCCTGGAAGACGGTGTCGTCGAGCACGTCGGGCTGGGTGATGATGACAGCGGAGGCGCCGGCCGTGCCGCCAAGCACGATGTCGGTGTTGGAGAGGTCGACCGCCGCGCTGGTGAGGTTCTCACCGATCTGCACCCTGAACAGAATCGGTGAGTCCGCCGTGGGGTCGCTCTGCCCGGGCATCAGGCCCACACCGACGCTCGGCGCGGTCTGGTCCCACTCGATCTCGTTGTCGTCGTAGGTGGGCGGGTCGTTGGCGTAGTCGGCGTCGCCGTCGTGGCCAACGGCGTATGCGACGCCGGGCATGGTCAGCGTGAGGGTGCCGTCGCCGGTCGCCGTGACGAGCACGGTGTACTCCGATGCGGAGATCGGGGTGAACAGGCCGAAGCCCGGTGAGGTTGCGCTGCTGGTCGACAGCGACAGATCGGTGACGTCGAAGCCTTCCACGGGCTCGGAGAAGCTGATGCGGAAGCCTGACGGCTTGTTGGGTCCGGCGGGGTCGCCGAGCGGGCCCGGGGTGATCTGTGTGATGGTGACGTCGGGCTTCAGGTCCGACACGTTGAAGGTGATCGACTGGATGTCGCTCTTCGCGTCGGGCACCTCGTAGCCGGGGTTCGGCGCCTCGGGCTGGCCGATGGCAGAGCCGACGAACGACTGCGGCATGCCGTTGTTGCCGAGGTCGCTCACCGCGATGTTCATGTTGCAGGTGGCGTCGTCGCTGGGCGCGTTGAACGTGATCTGCGAGAGGGCGTAGCGCACTTCGTCGATCTCTCCGGTACCGACGAACACGGTCTGGCTGTTGAGTGGCCCACCGGTTTGTGCGGAGATGTCGAGCGCGAGGGCGGTGGGCATGGGGGCCAAGATCGCCACTGCCTGATCCAGGCTGTAGCCGGCAGTGGCGGTGAGGAAGTCGAGCACGGTGGTGTCGTTCTCGCCCGTGTTGGGGAAGGCACCGCCGCGCAGGCTGAAGGTGCCGCACGAACTCTCCGCCAACCAGGCGACGAGCAGCATCTCGTCGTCGCCCTCGGCAAGGCCGGGGTCGGTGTAGGGCAGACCGCACAGCGTCTCGTTGCACATCTCCGGGTCGACGACGGTGACGTCGCCCTCCGCGGTGGTGATCGATCCGCCCGCGGGCGCGTCGATGGCGGCGACGGGCACACCAATGGTGGGGCCATCGTTCACGCCCTCCACCTTGATGTACGTGTCGCGGCTGGTGCTGTCGACCCCGTCGCCCTGGACCGCGAGGATGTGGATGTAGGGGAGCGACCCGTCGGCCGACTCGTCTTCCTCAAAGCCGGGCGTCGGGATGAACTGCAGGGTCTGAAGGGCGTTGTTGAGCTGGGCTCCGGTGCCGTTGATGTGCCACTCGAGGCCAGGGCTGCCGTCGTTGTTGGTGAACTGGTTGACGACGGCGCCGTCAGACGTGGTGAACAGTTCGGGCTCGGGGTCGGCGTCGAGGTTCACCTCGGTGAGGTTTGGCAACCCGAGCAGACCAGCGCCCAGAGGGCCGTTGAGGTCGATCTGCACGCGCGGGCAGTCGTCGTAGTCGTATCCGTTCCCGCTGTCGGGTGCGCAGCCGTTCGTGCCGTTCACCATGTCCGACACGCTGATGAGCAGGTTGTCGCCGGAGATGGGGTCGGTGCCACCGCTGAAGGTGATGGTCTGGCCCACCTGCGGGTAGATGCGACCCGGCATGTTGAGCCCCGGCGGCGCAGCAGCGACCGGCGTGGCCGTTGCGACAACCACCGTTGCGGCAATGAGGCCCGTAGAGAGCCCGAGCGCCCACCACCGAGTACGCGGTGCACGCATTCCAGAGTTGATGATTCCCGTCATAACCCGTCATCGTGGCACACGAAACGGGTGCTGACGAACAGGTCAGTCTTGCGGCCAGGTCTCCGCAACTGCCAGTAGTTCCTCGCGCAGGTCGGGGTGACCGATGGCCGCGAGTGCCCGGGCCCGCTCGCGGATGGTGCGTCCCATCAGCTCGGCGGCCCCGAACTCGGTGATCACCACGTCCACCTGGTGGCGGGGCGTGCTCACCACCGAACCCGCCGGCAGCTTCGGCAGGATGCGTGTGATGAGTTCGCCGTTCACCATCGACGACGACGGCAGGCACACCAGGCTGCGACCGTCGGCCGACAGGCCCGGCCCGCTCACGAAGTCTTCATGGCCGCCGATGCCGCTGAACTGGGTGCCGCTGATGGTGTCTGCCACCACCTGCCCCGCCAAGTCGACCGCCAGCGCACCGTTGATGGTGACCATGTGCCGGTTCTGGGCGATGAGTTCGGGCGAGTTCACCACGCGCACGGGGAGGAAGCGCACCTCGTCGTTCTCGTGCAGCCACCGGTACAGCTCCGGTGTGCCTGCGGCGAACGTGGTGACCGTGAACCCGTCGAAACGGCTGCCCTTCAGGTTGCTCACCTTCCCCGCCTGATGCAGGTGCATCAGCCCGGTGGTGAACATCTCGCTGTGCACACCGAAGTCGTCGAGCGGCCCTTCGGCGAGCAGCTTGGCGATCTGGCTGGGGATGCCGCCGATGCCCGTCTGCAGGGTGCACCCGCGGTGGATGTACTGCATCGCATGTTCGGCAATGGCGCGCTCGGCATCGCTGGGTGGCGCATCGGCAAGGTTGAGCGGCTCGCGATCGCTCTCCACGAGGAAGTCGATCTCGTCGACATGCAGGCGGTGCTCGTACTCCGGCGGCATGCCGAACGTGCGGGGGAAGTGCGGGCTCACCTCCACGATCACCACCCGGTCGGGGTCGGCGGCGGCACGGTGCAGTTCATCGACGCTGGCGCCAGCATGCACGCTGAGGCTCACCCAACCGTCCACCGGCGGGGCCGCAGCAGTGGCCATCACGCGCGGGTTGAGGTGATGCAGTACCGGCTCGAAGCGGCGGAAGTCGGCCGGCACGAAGTCGATCGACGCGCCCGCGTCGCGCAGGAAGCGCTCGGCCGGGCCGAAGAACCCGCTGCGGTAGTGCACCCCTTTGCGCATGAACAGTTGGTAGAGGTCGGGCAGGAGGGCGCCGAACACCTCAAGGTGCTCGAAGTCGTCGCGCTCGCCGAGTGCGTGGAAGAAGCCGCCGGGCACGGCTGGGCCGAGCCCCACGGCGAGGGTGTCGTCGGGGCGGATGGCCGCCACCGCGTCGCTCATCGATCGGATCATGGCCTCAGGGTGCGCCGGGGGTGCGAGGGCTTGCCAGTGTCCAACGGCCCACTCAGGACGGGAGAACGGTCCACACACCGGCCCACACTCCGATAGCGTGCGTGCAGCGACGCCACAAGGGTGCCGCAGAAAGTAGAGACAGCAATGCAAGGCACCGTGAAGTTCTTCAACGCGCAGAAGGGCTACGGCTTCATCTCACGGGAAGGTGGTGCCGACGTGTTCGTGCACTTCTCGAACATCGAGGGCTCGGGTTACCGTTCGCTCGAAGAGGGCCAAGCCGTCGAGTTCGAGATCGGCCAGGGTCGCAAGGGCGACGAAGCCCTGAAGGTTCGCCCGGCCTGATTCAGGCCTGAACCTGTATCGGCAGGTGGGGCACACGCCTCATCCTGCCCTCCACAACTCCAACGGAGTCCGGTCACGCGGGCCGCGGAAGGGAAGCTCCACGAGCTCCCCGCCGCGGCCCGCCGACGTATAGGCACCCAGCACCACCTGCAGCACCTCTCGTCCGAACGCGGCGCTCATCACCGGCTCATTGCCAGTAGCCGCGTCGTGCACGAGGGAGTCGAGTTGGGCCACGTAGCCCAACTGCTCGAGCACGGCCACCGGCCCCTTGGGTGCGGGCAGGTGCACGTCGTCGCCGTTGTACTCCAGGCGCACCGCCGGAAACAGTTCGGCGCGCAGCACGCCCGAGGCGCCGGCCACCTGCACATCCCACTGCGGTTCGGGCCCGGCCTGCCAGCTGGCCGCGACGTGGGCGACGAAGCCGTCGCCGAACCGCACCTGCAGTTCAGCGTGTTCGTCGGAACCGTGGTCCTCGCCGCCCCGCAACGTGGCGCTCACGGCCACGGCGCGGCCCTTGCCCGCGGCATTGGCCACCAGCAACGCCACTGAAAGCGGGTGCACCCCGAGGTCGAACAGTGCTCCGCCACCCCACTCGTCGGTGGTGAACGCACCCCAACCCGGCAGGCCCTGCAGCGAACGCACCTCCAGGTGCGAGAGTGCGCCCACCGACGACGCCAGCGACACCACTCGCTGAACGACCGGTGCGTAGGCCAGGTTCTCCGCGTACAGCAGCTTGCCCGGGTGGCGCCGCGACGCTTCCACCAGGCGATCGGCTTCCTCCAACGTGCGGCACAGCGGCTTCTCCAACAGCACCGCAGCACCTGCGTCGAGCATGCGCAGGGCATCGTCGGCATGGCACTGCGGGGGAGTGGCCACCACCACCAGATCGGCCCCGGCGGGCAGTGCGTCGTACGGCACCACCTCCGCGCCGCGGCCATCGGCCACCTGGCGAGCCTTGGCCGGTGTGCGCGACGCCACGGCCACCACCTGGTGACCCAGCACCTGCGCCGCTGCGGCGTGGGCACCGGCGATCATCCCGGCGCCACACAGGGCAATGCGTTGCGGAC
>DMQJ01000460.1:0-405 GCA_003455715.1 Acidimicrobiaceae bacterium
AGGCGCGAGCCGCGCTCGCGCACCTCGGTGTCGAGGCCGTCGGGCAACTCCTCGAAGCGGGCGAGC
This sequence comes from Acidimicrobiaceae bacterium, assembly GCA_003455715.1. Lineage (GTDB taxonomy): Bacteria > Actinomycetota > Acidimicrobiia > Acidimicrobiales > Ilumatobacteraceae > UBA668. The sequence goes on from DMQJ01000460.1 coordinate 67, forward strand.
ACACCGATGGCATCGAGTGCCTCGGCCACGTCCGCGTCGGTGGCACCAGGCCGCGCGACGCGAATGTTGTCGCGCACGGTGCCGCCGAACAGGAAGCCTTCCTGCGGCACCACCACCACACGCTGACGCAACGAGTCGAGCGAGGCGAGGCGGAGGTCGACGTCGTCGAAGCTGACGTGGCCGTGCGATGGGTCGTACAGACGAGACAGCAGCTTCGCCAGCGTGCTCTTGCCGGCACCGGTGGGGCCCACCAGCGCCAATCGTTCGCCAGGTGCGACCGACAGCGACACGTCGTGCAACGCAGGCCGCTCCGCGCCGTCGTAGGTGAAGGTGATGTTG
>DMQJ01000460.1:599-982 GCA_003455715.1 Acidimicrobiaceae bacterium
CCGTCGTAGGTGAAGGTGATGTTGTGCGCGGCGAGCACACCCACGGCGGGCAGCGACACAGGGTGCGGGTGCTCGGCAACGTCGGGCACGGTGTCGACCAGGGTGAACAGCTTGTGCAGCGATGCCGCGGCGCTCTGCACCGTGTTGTACAGCTGCGACAGTTGCTGCACGGGGTCGAACAGGTTGGCGGTGAGCAGCACGAACGCGGCCACCGTGCCGAAGGCCACCGACCCTCCGCGCACCAGCACGCCGCCAATGCCCACCAGCAAGGCGATCGACACGATGCCCGACCACTCCACCAAGCCGAAGTACCAGGTGGAGATGCGCACACTGCGCAGGTGCGAGCCGTACAGCGCACGGTTCGACTCCACGAAGCGGCGGTA
>DMQJ01000460.1:1263-2116 GCA_003455715.1 Acidimicrobiaceae bacterium
GATGCCTTCCTGCAGGTTCGACAGGTTCTGCCCCACGCGCTCGCGCACATCGAGGTAGGCGACGTTCGACTTCCGTTGGAAGCGCACGGAGGCGATGCCCAGCACCGGGGCGACGAACAGCACCACCACCAGCGTCATCTGCCAACTCAGGGCCACCATCAACACCAGCGTCATCACCAACAGCAGGCCGGCGCCGACGAACTGCAGCAGACCCCACTGGATGAGCTCGGCCATGCTCTCGATGTCGGCGGTCATGCGCGACACCAGCACGCCGGCCTTGTTGCGGTCGAAGAACGCCATCGACTGCGCCTGGAGGCGATCGAACACCGTCACCCGCAGGTCGCGCAGGAAGCCCTCACCGGCACGGTTGATGGCCAGATACTGCAGACGGCCGACGATGTAGGCCACCACGATGGTGACGGCGTAGCCGACGATGGCGATGTTGAGTGTGCTCGGGCTGTTGCCCCCGATACCGCGATCGAGCCCCAGCTTCACGAACACCGGGCCAGCCACCACGCACACCGTGGTGATCGACACCAACGCCACAGCCAGCCAGATGGTGCGGCGGTACGGCCGGGCGAACTGCAACGCACGGCGCAACACCTGCCCGGTCTGGGTGCGATCGAGGCGGTCTTCGTCGCTGACGGCTCCGGCGGCCCACATCAGCCGACCTCCCCGTCGACTGCGAGCGCTTCGTCGTCGTCGGCCAGCGCAGCCAGCACCTCGCGGTAGCGCTCGTTGGTGGCCAGCAGATGGTCGTGCGTGCCAGTGGCGGCAACCCTGCCGTCGTCGAGCAGCACCACCGTGTCGGCGAGGGCGATGGTGCCTGGCCGGTGCGCGATGACGATGGTGG
>DMQJ01000460.1:2324-2576 GCA_003455715.1 Acidimicrobiaceae bacterium
GTGCGCCCTTCCATCACCGTGGCCATCGCCTCGCGGATCTCGTGTTCCTTCGATGGATCGACCGCGCTGGTGGCGTCGTCGAGCACGAGCACCCGCGGGTCGGCCAAGATCGCCCTGGCCAATGCGATGCGCTGGCGCTGGCCACCGCTGAGTGAATAGCCACGCTCACCCAGCACAGTGCCATACCCCTCCGGCAGTTGGAGGATGAAGTCGTGCGCGCCAGCGAGCCGGGCGGCACGCTCGATGTCGTCG
>DMQJ01000460.1:2768-2995 GCA_003455715.1 Acidimicrobiaceae bacterium
CGGGCGGCACGCTCGATGTCGTCGTTGCTGGCATCGGGTCGGGAGAACGCGATGTTGGCAGCAACGCTGTCGTTGAACAGGAAGGTGTCTTCGAAGACGATGGAGACGGCGTGGCGCAGGTCGGCGAGGGTGAGGTCTCTCACGTCGACGCCATCGAGCTCCACTGCGCCTTCGTCGACGTCGTAGAAGCGCACCAGCAGGCGGGCCACGGTGCTCTTGCCGCCGCC
>DMQJ01000403.1 GCA_003455715.1 Acidimicrobiaceae bacterium
GGATGGTGACACCAGGTTCGATCTCGCTGCCCATGGCCGGCCAGACCGCATCAATGCGCGCCAGGCGCAGGGCGGCGGCACTGCCGGCCGGCACACCTGCCATCTGCTCGGGCGACTCGCCGAGCAGGTCGTAACCACTCCCCCAGGCCACCACTGCCCCGTCGGGCCGAGGCTCATCGGGCCCGGTGCCGCGCACGGCGATGCATCGCCACGGCAGGGCGACAACATCGGCCTTCACCCGGATCTTGAAGCGGTTGAGGCGAGCGGTCATCGCCTCACCGAACCCAGCGTCGGTATCGAGCACGAACCGCTCATCGCCGATGCGCCACACGCGCGCCAGCACATCGACCTTTCCGACCGGCTGGAGCAGGAACGTCCAGGCGCTCTCGCCAACCTGCAGCGGCCGAAGATCTTGCGACAGCTGCGACTGGAGGTAGGTGAGCGCATCGGGGCCGGCGACCTCGACCACATCACGGGGGTACTCGCACCAGAACATGTGCGTAGTGTCGCACCGTCTCACGCGCCTGACACACTGGGGCCATGGATTCCGAGCTCGTTGCCAGGGACGCCGGCCAGCGGTTGCAGCAGACGCTCGTGCGGCTGTCGTCGCTCGCCACCGGCCTCGGGGTGGTGGCCCTACTCGTCGGCGCCGCCACCTTCGCCACCGGCTGGTGGGTGTTCGACGCCAGCACTGCCTGGCTCATCATCGGTGGCGTTCTGTGCACGCTGCCCGTGTTGGCCGCGGCAATGGCGTGGCTGCTGATGCGTTCCACCGCCCGGCAGGCTCCCGCCCTGGTCGCCGACATTCGCGAGTTCGTCGACAGTGGTGTCACCACCGCCAAGGTGTTGCTCGACCACGACTCCGGCCAGCCCATCGGCGGTTACGTGAAGAGCTTCGGCGCCTTGCGTTCAGAGCTCACCGAGCGCCGCAAGGATCTGCCCGCGCTGTTCGCCGGGGTGCAGGCAATCACCCGCGTGCCCGGCCTGGCGGCGCTCACCGTGTTGGGCATCGTCGGCGTCGGCCTGCTCGGCACCGTCCTCCTCATCGGCGGCATCATCGACTGACCTCCCCTTGGAGGGGGGTCAGCGGCGGGCGCTCATGCGGCGGGCGGCGGGCACCGCAGCCAGCAGGGCCGCCGCCTTGTTGCGGCACTCGAGGTCTTCGTCGTCGGGCACCGAGTCGGCCACCACACCGGCACCCGCCTGGAACGAAGCGCCGTGGGGGCCGATGAACACAGTGCGGATGGCGAGCGCCGTGTCGACGTTGCCGCTGAAGTCGACGTAGCCCACCACCCCGGCGTACGGCCCACGCTTGACGGGTTCGAGCGAGTCGATGATCTCCATCGCCCGCACCTTCGGGGCGCCACTCACCGTGCCTGCGGGAAGGGTGGCCCGCAGCACGTCGATGGGCGTCTTGCCGTCGACCAATTCGCCGCTGACCTGTGAGGTGAGGTGCATCACGTGGCTGTAGCGCTCGAGGGTCATCAACTCGTCGACGTGCACGGTGCCGAACTTCGCGACGCGGCCCACGTCGTTGCGAGCGAGATCGACCAGCATGATGTGCTCGGCGACCTCCTTGGGGTGCTCCTTCAACTCCGCGGCCAAGCGCCGGTCGGCTTCGTCGGTGGCCCCACGACGGCGGGTGCCCGCGATGGGGCGGCTCACCACCTTGCGGCCCAACACCTGCACCATTGGCTCGGGCGACGACCCGGCAATGGTGACGCCTTCGTGGCGCAGGAAGTACATGTAGGGGCTGGGGTTCACCTGGCGCAGCACACGGTAGAAGTCGAACGGGTCGGCCTCCAGGTCGATGTCGAACCGCTGCGCCAACACCACTTGGAAGATGTCGCCGGCCAGGATGTGCTCTTTGGCCACCTCCACCGCCCGCTGGTACATGCCGTCGGGCATCGACGAGCGCACCACTGGAGGGGCCTCGCCGGCAACCGGTGGTTCGGCCATCGGCACCGCGAGCGGCTGCGCCATCTTGGCGGCCGCGGCCCGCACCCGCTCGCACGCATCGTCGTAGGCCGCGTTGCGCTCGCCCTCGTCCATCGACAGCACGGGCACGCTCTCGATGAGGTACACCCGCTGGCGCCAATGGTCGAACGCCGCGAGCGAGCCGATGATGCTCATCACCGCATCGGGCAAGCCGCGGTCGTCGTGGGGCACATTCGGGAGGTGCTCGACCTCGCGCACCACGTCGTAGCCGAGGTAGCCCATCACCCCACCCTGCAGCGGCGGCAACTCGGCGATGACCGGGCCGCGGTAGGCAGCGAGAATGGCGTCGAGGGCGGCGAGCATGCCCTGATCCATGGGAATCTCGGGCGTGAGCGGAAGCCGCTCGGTGCGGGTGAGCACCCCATCGCGCAACTCGAACGTTGCCACCGGGTCGTGCCCGACGAAGCTGTAGCGCGACCAGCGTTCGCCGTGCTCGACCGACTCGAGCAGGAACCCCTCGCCGTCGCCGCACAGCTTCATGAACGCGCCCACCGGGGTGTCGAGATCGGCAAGCAGTTCGCTCCACACCGGCACCACGGTGTGCTCAGCGGCCAACGCGTGGAACTCGTCGCGGCTCGGCCGCATCAGCAGTTCCATCACGCACCGAACGCCCGGTAGAAGCACGAGTACTCGCCCGTGTGGCATGCACCCTTGCCTTCCTGCTCGACCAGGAAGAGCAGGGTGTCGCCGTCGCAGTCGTAGTAGGCCTCGCGCACGAACTGCCGGTCGCCGCTGGTATCGCCTTTGCGCCACACCTCCTGGCGGCTCCGGCTCCAGTACACCATGCGCCCCTCCGCCAGCGTGAGGGCGAGCGTCTCGGCGTTCATGTAGGCCACCATCAACACGCTGCGGGTGTGCACGTCTTGGCACACCACCGGCACCAAACCTTGCGCGTCGTACTTCACCGCGGCGAGTTGCTCGGGGGTGGCGGAGATGGAGATGGCCTCGGGCATGGCAGCCATGCTGCTACAGGTAGAGACCCGTGTGCGATTCGATTCGGGTGGCCGCCACCGCGTGGATGTCGCGCTCGCGCAGCATGATGTAGTCGGTGCCGCCGACCTCCACCTCGTAACGATCCTCGGGGCTGAACAGCACGCGGTCGCCCACCTCGGCGCTGCGCACGTTCTGGCCGAGCGCCACCACCTCCGCCCACACCAGCTTCTTGGAGAGCTGGGCGGTAGCGGGGATGAGGATGCCGCCACTCGAACGGCGCTCGCCGTCCTTCTCAGGGATACGCACCAACACGCGGTCGTTGAGCATCTTGATGGGGAGCTTCTCGTCCTGCACCGGCACGGCGGGCAGGGTATCGGCTCAGGTCGACCACCCGACGCGCCGATACCGTGACGTCACCTTCGAAAGGACACCTCGTGCAACGCATCGTCTCCGCCGGACTTCTCTGCTGCCTCCTCGCTGTGAGCGCAGCGTGCAGCGACGACGATTCGTCGGCCGACAACCAAGGCGGCGACTCCACGGCGGCGACGGGCATCCCTGCAGCGGGCACCGACCCCACCGCCGGCCCCACCACCACGTTCATGCCCACGTGTGCTGGCATGCCCGACCCGGCCACCATCAGCTCGCTGGTCGGCATTCCCGTGGCCGACGGCGAAGTGGTCGAGGCAGGCACCTGCCAGTTCCTCGGGGTCAACGACCAGAGCCGAGTGGTGTTCCTGAAGGCACTCATCGACCCCACCGACCAGGCCGAGTTCACCGACCTGCAGTCGTCGTTGGGCGAGTCGGTGCCGATGGCCGACCCGGCCGGTTCGATGATGGGACCCGACGGCACCGTCTACCTCACCAGCAACGGCACCATCTACACGGTGCTCACGATGGTGACCGATGGCAGCCCTGTCGAGCAGGCGCCGCAGTCGGCGGCCGTGCTGAAGGCCTGGCTGGGCCTCTGAGCCCTACTCGCCGCGGCTGCGACGGCTGCGACGCTCGCCGCCACCTTCGCTCGGCGCGGCATTGGTGAGCGGGCCGATGGCCGCAACGATGGTGTCGATGCTGGGCCGCTCTCCGGCCAGGTGGGCGTCGATGGCGTGGCGCATGGACGCCACGTGGCCCGGCGTGGTGCCACAGCAGCCGCCGATGATGCGGGCACCGGCATCGATGGCCAGGCCCGCGTAGGTGCCCATCAGTTCCGGCGTGCCGGAGTAGACGATCTCGGTGCCCACGAACTGCGGCACGCCGCAGTTGGCCTTGCTGACCACGGCAGGTGCCGCACCGGCCGCCGTGGGGTCGGCCATGGCGAGCACCGACACCAGCGTGTCGCTTGCGCCGACGCCACAGTTGGCGCCGATGGCCAGCGGTGCCACCGGCAGATCGGCAACCATGGTGGCCAACTGGCCAGGCATCAGCCCCATCATCGTGCGCCCCGCCGTGTCGAACGAGCAGGTGATGGTGTACGGCATACCCTCGGCAATGGCAGCCTCGGCGGCCGCACGGAACTCCTCCTGAGCCGACATGGTTTCGATCCAGGCAACGTCGGCGCCACCATCTTTCAGCCCGCGGATCTCCTCCCGAAACGAGGCCACGGCAGCCTCGTGGGTGAGCGCCCCCAGCGGCTCGAACAACTCGCCGGTGGGGCCCACCGAACCGGCCACCACCACGGGGCGGTCGCACGCATCGGCGACCTCTCGGGCCAACTCAGCAGCACCCTTGGCCAACTCGTAGGTGCGGGCTTCGGCCTTGTGCAACTTCAACCGGTTGGGGTTACAGCCGAACGTGTTGGTGAGGATGATGTCGGAACCCGCCTCGACGAACGCCTGGTGCAGCGCCTTCACCCGGTCGGGATGGTCGACGGTCCAGAACTCGGGCGGATCACCCGACTCGAGCCCGGCTGCGAAGTAGTTGGTACCCGTGGCCCCATCGGCCAGCAGGGGGCGTCCGGTGGCAAGAAGGTCGGCAAGGGAAGTGCGCATCGCCGTTCAGGCTATGCCAGCGCCGCGTCGATCCGGCCCAACACGTCGGGGGTGAGCAGCGGCACCACGTCAATCGCTTCGAAGTTGTCGACCACCTGGCTGGCGCGGCTGGCACCCGTGATAACGGTGCTGACGTTGGGGTTGGCGACGCACCAGGCGATGGCCAACTGCGCCATGGTGCAACCCAGTTCGTCGGCGATGGGGCGCAAACGCTCGACCTTGGCCAGCGATGCCCCATCGGTGAGCCGTTCGGCCAACCACTCGTAGCCCGGCAGCGCACCGCGGCTGTCGGCGGGCACCCCGTCGCGGTACTTGCCGCTGAGCAGGCCACTGGCCAGCGGGCTCCAGATGGTGGTGCCCAGGCCGATGTCGTCGTACAGCCGGGCGTACTCCTTCTCGACCCGGTCGCGGGTGAGCATGTTGTACTGCGGCTGCTCCATCACCGGCTTGTGCAGGTGGTGCCGCTCGGCGATCTCGAACGCGGCGCGGATCTCGTCGGCCGACCACTCGCTGGTGCCCCAGTACAGCACCTTGCCGCGCGACACCAGGTCGCTCATGGCCCACACCGTTTCCTCGATGGGCGTGTTGGGGTCGGGGCGATGGCAGAACAGCAGGTCGACGAAGTCGGTCTGCAACCGATCGAGGCAGCCCTCGATGCTGTGGTGCAGATACTTGCGGTTGAGCGTGTTGCGCATGTTGCGCACGTTGCCGCTGATGCCCCAGAACACCTTGGTGCTGAGCACATAGGTGTGGCGGCCCCACCCGAGTTCGTTGATGACCCGACCCATGATGGCTTCGCTCTCGCCGCCGGCATAGGCCTCGGCGTTGTCGAAGAAGTTGCAGCCGGCGTCCCACGCTGCCTGCATGCACTCCAACGCCGTGTTGTCTTTCAGCTGGTTGTCGAAGGTGACCCAGCTCCCGAACGAGATGGCGGATACTTGGAGGCCACTGCGGCCAAGACGGCGGTACTGCATCTTCGAGGTCATGCGCTCGACCCTATCCCTGTAGGTGGGCACGCGCGGCGGCCAACGCGGCGATGCCCGCGGTGCCGACCCCGCAGCACCCACCCACGAGGCGCGCGCCCAGCGACAACCACTCGGGCAGATACTGCGGCAAGTCGGTGCCATCGGCCGTACCCAGCCAACACTTGTGCTCGGCGTCCCACGCCGCGCCGTGATTGGGGTACACGACGAAGGGGAGATCAGCTGCCAGGGTTCCTGCGAGCGAGCGCAGCAGGTGGGCCACGAGTGCCGGTGCCGTGCAGTTGAGGCCAACGGCATCGACCGCGGGAGCCACGGCTGACGCAGCCGACACCAGGCTGTCGCCCGAGCACGTGTGCGCGTCGTCGTTGCAGGTGAAGGTGACCCAGGCCGGTGCATCGGTGAGCCGACGCAACTCCTCCACCACAATCTCCGCTTCAGCCTGCGAGGGCATCGTCTCGATCGCGAACAGGTCGGGGCCGGTGGACGCGAGCACCTCTAGGCGAGCACGGTGGAAGGCCCGCACCTCGGCCCATGTGGCGTCGTACCGGCCGTGGTACTCGCTGCCATCGCCCAGGCATGCTCCGAACGGGCCCACCGAACACGCCACCGCGCGGGCACCCGCTGCCTTGGCCACGTCCGTGGTGGAGGCCAGCACCTCTCGGGCCCGTGCCGCGCTGAGACCGGCGCGAACGAAGCCCGCCTCACTCGCCTGGTAGCTGGCGGTGATGACCACGTCGGCGCCAGCCTCGACGAACCGTCGATGGGCTGACGTGAGCACCTCGGGGTGATCGAGCAACGTGGAGGCCGTCCACAGCAGCCCTGCCGGGTGCTCGCCCATCTCCTCCAGCACGGTGGAGAGGCCGCCGTCGACCACGGTGAACGGTTGCACCAGCGGCAACCGACTCATCGCCGCACCGTCCTGAATGGTGCGCTCATCGCCGCACCATGCCAAATGGTGCGCTCATCGCCGCACCGTGACCCCTGCCCGTGCCATCACATCTTTGGCTTCCGCAATGGTGTGTTCTCCGAAGTGGAAGATGCTCGCGGCCAACACGCCGGTGGCGTGACCATCGAGCACCCCCTCGGCCAAGTGTTGCAGCGTGCCCACGCCACCGCTGGCGATGACGGGCACACCCACCGAGTCGGTGATGGCCCGGGTGAGCGGCAGGTCGAAGCCCTCACGCGTGCCGTCGCGATCCATCGACGTGAGCAGAATCTCGCCAGCACCGCGACGCACCGCATCGACCGCCCACTCGACCGCGTCGATGCCAGTGGGCGTGCGGCCCCCGTGGAGGAACACCTCGAACCCGCTGGCCAGCGCGGCGTTGCGTTTGGCATCGATGGCGCACACGCAGCATTGCGCACCGAACTCGTCGGCGATCTCGGTGATGAGCTCCGGCCGCTGCACGGCAGCGGTGTTGACACTCACCTTGTCGGCCCCCGCCCGCAACATGGTGCGCGCATCAGAGGCGCTACGAATGCCGCCGCCGACGGTGAAGGGGATGAACACCTGATCGGCGGTGCGCTCGACCATGTGCACCGTGGTGTCGCGTCCATCGCTGCTCGCGGTGATATCGAGGAACACCAACTCGTCGGCGCCCTCGAGGTCGTAGCGCTTGGCCAACTCCACCGGGTCGCCCGCATCGCGCAGGCCGACGAAGTTGACGCCCTTCACCACTCGACCGTCTTTCACATCGAGGCAGGGGATGACTCGGGCCACCCTCATCGCGCCAGCACCGCCAACGCCTCGGCCACCGTGAACCGGCCCTCGTACAGGGCCTTGCCCGTGATGACGCCATCGACGCCCGGCACCGACTGCAGCGCACGGAGGTCGGCAAGCGACGACACACCACCGCTCGCAATGACAGGAATGGAGGTGCTGCGACCGGCCTCCGCAAGGCCCACCAGGTCGGGCCCGCCGAGCATTCCGTCGCGGGCGATGTCGGTGATGACGAACGCAGCGGCCGTGGGGAACCACCCGAGGGCGTCGGCCAACTGCACGCCGCTGCCTTCGGTCCAGCCGTGCACGGCCACCTCGCCGGCGCGATGGTCGAGACCGCCACGAGGCTCGACCTGCGCGCCCGCGTCGCGCGGCGCTTCGGCGACATCCTCGAGCTCCACGTCGGCGCCGAGAACCTGCTCGACGCCGGCGACGACACCTTCGATCGCATCCCACCACGCACCCTCTACACCGGCGCCACCGCGCGCCTCTGACCCACCGAGGACCTCATGAACGATCTCCCCGCACGCCTCCTCGCCGCGACCGCGCTGACCGCGTGCGAGCCCGGCGCGCACTGCCTGCCCGCGATGCTGGTGCCCGCCGACATGCTCGACCGCCTCGCCGACTGCCCCGCCCCCAA
>DMQJ01000203.1:0-2038 GCA_003455715.1 Acidimicrobiaceae bacterium
TCCAGAAGTCGTGCAGCATCGCGGCACCTGCGGCAGGGTCGCCCAGCATCCACCAGTGGCCTTGGCCGGCTAGCTCGTGCACGGTCGCGCCGAGGCGCACCGCAACGGCCCGGCCGAGGTCGTCGCCTCGCACGAACGGGTCGTTGGGGGCGATCACCGCCAGGCCGGGCTTCAACCCTGCGGGACCGAGTTCGTCGCCCCACGCCTTCATCGCTGGCTGCGCCGCCGACCGATAGAGCGCGAGGATGCACCGGCCCATCAACTCGCCGGCCTCACCATCGGTCTGCTCCAAGAGCCGTTCGCCGGTGGTGCGTGGAATGCCGATGGCTTCGAACAGAGCGAGGCGATCGGCCAGGGGCGTGGCAGCGTTCTGCTCGAAGTACTGCTCGCCGGCGCCGGGGGTCTGCCAGATCTGGGCGAAGTCGTGCCACACGTAGTCGGGGTGGAACAGGCCGAGCACGTCGCACGCCCACGTGCGCACCAGGTCGGGCCGCAGCGCCACGGAGCGCATGCCAATGCCACCGCCCCAGTCGTGACCGACGAGGTCGACGGGGCCATGCTCGGCGACGATGCCCTCGAGCACAGCGACGAACCAGGCGACGTACTCCTCCTTCGTGGCCCCGAACCCGTCGGGCACCGGGCAACCGAAGCCAGGGAGTTGGGGCGTGACCACGTCGGTGCGGCCGAGGGTGGCCAGCTCAGCCATGAGCGGCTCCCAGATCACCGGGGTTTCAGGGTTGCCGTGGAGCAGAACGACCGTCATGAGCATCAGTCTTGCCGATGCGACGCCCGGGCGGTGACGGCTGCTTCTGGTGATCGGGCTGCAGTACTGTGCGGCGAAACCACTACTGCTCAGGGGGGTTTCCAGATGTCGGATTCGGATGAGGCGGAGCTCCGCCGAAAGTGCGACGAAGCCCGCCGCGATCGCGACGTCGCAGCCGATCAGATCGCGGTGATCACCAACGAGCAGAACCGGCTCGATCAGGTCGCCAAGGAAGCGGAGTACAACCGCGACCGAGCCGAGGGACACGTCCAGCATGCGGCGAACGCGCAGCACGAAGCGGAGAGCGAACTGCGGTCGCTCCGACAGCGGATCGCGACTGCGGAGGGAGAGGTCGTGCGCCTCACCGGTGAGTTCCGGCGCGCTGAACGCGAGTACGAGGAGGCGAAGAACGCAGTGCAGATCATCGGCTACGACCTGGCGCGAGCCACCGACGCACTCAACGACGCTCGAAGCGCGCTCGCGGCGGCGAAGGATCACCTCGAACACCTTCTCGTGCGAGTGCCTGTGCAGGAGGCGGAGGTCGAGCGCTGCAGAGCCCTGGTGCGCGAGCACCAAGAGGAGATCTCAAGGCACGGCAACGCGGCGATCCGGGCTCGCGCCGAGCACGGTGCCCTGGCTGAGGAACGTCACCGCCGTCGTTCGGAGTACGCCGACGCCGAAGCGCGAATGAACCAGTACTGCAGGTAGCCCCCGTGACGAACGCTGACCGCGACGGCTTCTTCCTGCGGCCATGGGACTCGTCGGCCGCGCCCGCCCCAGCCGCTGCCCCCACTCCACACCCCGAACCCGGCCCGGCCGCCGACACCCCTGGCGACCTCGACGACGCTCGCGCTGGGCTGTACTCCACGATCGCCGACCTGCCGGATCACGAGTTGCGAGACCTGTTTCCCGACACTGCGGTTGCCCGCCGCGTGGAGGAGGCCATCGACGACATCGCGCCCGATCTCGGGCGGGCCACGCTGCCCGCCGTCGAAGCTGCGCTCGACCTGGTCGCCAAAGGGTTCACACAGTGCGCGCACCTCAAGGACCTTGCATCGATCGCCGCCTTCGAACGCATCAGCTCCGACATCAAGGCCCAGTTGCGCAGCGAGAAGCAGCGGCTCACCAGCATCCGCAGCCAACTTGAAAGCCGTCAGGCCACCCTCAAGCGGGAAGCCGCCGACTGGCAGCGCGCCGGCGGACGGCCCACCGGTTTCGCGGCCATCGGCCTTACTCCCGCCGATGCTGCCAAGGCGGCCGCCGACGCCGAGGCGC
>DMQJ01000203.1:2225-2612 GCA_003455715.1 Acidimicrobiaceae bacterium
GCTCCGGCGGCTCCAACGCGAGACCGACGAGTACGAGTTGCGCCTCCAGCGCGAGACCCTGGCCAAACGCAAGGAATCGTTCGACCGTCAGCACGAAGAGTTCCTTCGCGTCATCCGCGGCCGCGCCTACTAAACCCCTCCGGCCCGAGGGGCGAGCGGGGTGGCACCTACGCTCGGGCGCCATGAAGGTCGACGTGATGTTCTCGCCCCGCCCGCTGGCCCAGGTGGGCGACGCTGCCCGTGCCGTGCACTCGGCTGGCCTCGACGGCATCGTCGTCACCGAGGCTGGCCGCACCGCGTACCTCACCGCAGCGGTGGCGGCCGCAGCGGCACCCGGTTTGGAGATCGGCACCGGGGTCGCTGTGGCATTTCCCCGCAGCCCGATGG
>DMQJ01000203.1:2846-3391 GCA_003455715.1 Acidimicrobiaceae bacterium
GACTGCGTGGGAGTTGCAGGAGGCGACGGGCGGTCACTTCCGCCTCGGCCTCGGCACCCAGGTGCGCACCCATGTGGTGCGCCGCTACGGCGTGGAGTTCGAGCCACCCGGCCCGCGCCTTCGCGACTACGTGCGCGCCGTGAAGGCCAGCTTCGCGGCCTTCCGCGGTGAACCGCTGAACCACCAGGGTCCGTACTACAACCTCGACTGGATGAGCCCGCAGTGGAGCCCGGGCAAGATCTCGGTGGCCGACCCCAAGGTGGATGTGGCGGCGGTGAACCCGTGGATGCTGCGCATGGCGGGCGAGGTGGCCGACGGCGTGCACGTGCATCCCATCGGCGAGCCCGGCTACCTGCGGCGTCACGTGGTGCCCAACGTTGCCGCGGGCGCGGCGTCGGCTGGGCGCAGCAGCGACGACGTCACGCTGATCGTGCCGGTGAACGTCATCGTCGGCGACACCGAGGCAGAGCGGGCAGCCGACCGAGCGTTGCTGCGCGGCATGCTCAGCTTCTACGGCAGCACCCCCAACTACGCGTTCATCTGGG
>DMQJ01000203.1:3594-4029 GCA_003455715.1 Acidimicrobiaceae bacterium
GTTCATCTGGGACGAGGCCGGGTTCGAAGGCACCACCGCGCGCATCCGCGCCAAGCAGAAGGCGGGCGACATGGCGGGCATGGCCGCCGAGATCACCGACGACCACCTCGGCGTGTTCTGCACCGAGGCCACATGGGACGGGCTGGCCGACGCATTGGTGGAGAAGTACCGAGGCATCGCTGGCCGAGTGGTGTTCTACAACGGGGCGATGGGTTCGCCCGAGCGAGTCGCCGAGCGTCTGCCGAAGTTCGGTGAGGTCGCTCGCCGCATCCGCGAACTCACCGCCTGAGGTCGCCGCGGCGCTGGCCGCGCGGACGGCAGTCCCGTTTCTGGCGCGCGTTTCGCGGCGAAAACCGCAAATTCTCAGCCCCAGACGACGGCGTGAGAAGAATCAGCCCCAGAAGCCCACCGGTGGGGCCGGGGTGGGGGAAGAAG